>JALZHT010000747.1 GCA_030860645.1 Acidobacteriota bacterium | reverse complement strand
TCGGACGACCCCTGCCTCGACCGCTTCACCGGCGGGCAGTCCGCGCGCATGGAGTCCCTCGCGCTCCAGTACCGCGGGCTGTAAAAGTCTCGCGTCGCGGGCTCCGGGTTTCGAGTTAAGGCGATTTGTTTTTAACCCGAAACCCGGAGCCCGCGACCCGAAACTATTTTGTCCCGACCGTCGCTTTACTCTTCGCCATCCGCCATCACTTTCCCGCCACGCCGGCCAGGGGTTCATGGCGCGGGGCTACAGTATTGCTTCAGAGGGATGATGGCGGTCACGGTCACGGTGGAGGCTGGACGGATGACGTATTCGGAGGCCCCGTACCTGTCCGCGCCGGGTTTCCAGTCGTAGGTGTAGCCCAGCCGCGTCCACGGAAACCCGCTGCGCATCGTAGGCACTTCCCGGAGCAGGTACGAGCTGAGCATCTGGTCGGCGAACCAGCGCACGTGCTCCCCGGTCACGTCCGCCGGGAACACCTCGCCGCAGTTGACCGGCATCGGGCAGGCGCACGGGAGCACGGTCTTCGTGTCGTCGTCGACGGTGGGACGGAAGATGTCTTTCTCCTTCACGTTCATCACCACGAAGTGAGTGACCCTCTGATCCGGGGGGAAGCCGAACAGTTGACGCAGCCTCATCTCCAGGTCGCCGGAAAAGCCCTGGCAGCGCTCCTGAACTTCGGGCACGGCCGTGACCCAGATGGAGCGGCCCAACTTGTTCTCGCCTAACGTGTAGCCGCGGTAATCGGTCAGTTGCACGACCTTCGCCGTCCCGGTTTTCGGGTCGAACTCCAGCGGCCTCAACTGGCGCAGGTTCGAGAACTTATACACGGAGGCGTCGTAGATGGCGGCGTTGTAGGCCGCCTGAAGGTTCGACTCTTCGGGCGGGCCGTCTTGACGGGCCGAAGCCGGGCCGCCCGTCAACAGCAACAGCAACGCGGCGACGACAACTCTCATCGCGCCCCGGCGGAGCGGCGCGCGCAAGGGTTCGACCGTGGGAGTGATCTGCATCTCGGTCTCCTTTACTTTTGAAATGTCGGCCCGCGCCCGGGCGAAAGGCGTCCGGGCGGACTGACGGGAGAGCGGGAGGGCCGCGCGACGGCGGGCCCGGTCGGTGTTGCGCCGGCGAGGAAAAGAACGGGCGTTTAGTTGAGGTGCTGGCGCAAGAACTGTGTGGCGCGCGACCACGCGAGTTTGGCGGCGTCGGGCTTGTAGTACGGGCGCGTGTAGGCGAGGAAGCCGTGATCCGCGCCCTCGTAGAGGTACACCTCGACGGGCGTCGCTTGCGCCCGCAGCATCTTCTCCAGAACGTGGATGTCGGCCACCGGCACGTTGCGGTCGGCCGTGCCGCTGTGCACCTGGACGGGCGACTTCAGCCGCGCGATCTCTTCGGCCGTCACCTTGCCGGGGTGGAACGGCACGACCGCGTCCACCTCGCGCGAGCGCGCGCCGTAGAGCATCGCCATCTTCCCGCCGTAGCAGAAGCCGAGCGCGCCCATCCCGCCCGCTTTGACGAACGGCTGCGCCCGCAGGTAGGCGGCGCCGGCGTGGAGGTCTTCGAGCACGTCGAGGTCGGTGTGATCGGCTAAGGCTTTGCGAATCTCTTCGAGTGTCCGCGCGGAGTCGGGCAGGGGGTGGAAGATGTTGGGGGCCAGCCCGACGAACCCGGCGACGGCGAGGGCGGCGCAGGTGTTCGGGATGTACTCTTCCGTGATGCGGTTCCCGGCGATGACGAGCACCGCCGGGTAACGACCCTCCGCCTTCGGGCGCGCGAGGAATCCGTCAATGGTCTCCTTGCCCCCGTGCTTGAAGACCACCCTGCCGTGCAGGACGCGCGGGTCGTCGAGCACACGCGTCTCCGGCTGTTTCGTTTGCGGGGCCGCCTCCTGCCCCGGCAGCACCGTGAAGCCCGCAAGGGCCGCCGTCGCGCCGACGAGGAAAGACCTCCGATCCGTCCCCTCGTGGTCGCAATCGTCGCTGAGGCACATCCGTCTCACCTCCCGAATCTCGCCGGCCGGGCCGCGCGGCCCGACCCGCCGGACGACATGACAGGCGTATGATACGGCACACCCCGCGCGAGTCCTACATATTTTCCGCGGCGCTCGGCGCGCGGCAGCTCGCCCAACTAATTATGTGTCTGCGCCCAAGAACATTTCGGTGACGGGGGCGTCTCGCACACGAAACGCGGCGGGCGCGGCGTCCGGCAGCCGCGTGAGTGGTCGGCGCTCAGGCGGCGTTGGCGGGGCGGTCGGGGCCTTCGACGCGGTGGCGGACGGAGTCCTTGCCGAGCCGCTTGGCCGCGTACATCAACTCGTCGGCGGCGCGCAGCATCTCGTCAACGGAGGCGGGCGGGGCGTCGAAGGTGACGACGCCGATGCTGAAGGTGACGGGCCAGCCGTGGCGGCGTGCCGAGAGGGCGAGGCGCTGGCGCAGACGCGAGACGGCGGCGCGGGCCGCCTGCTCGTCGGTCTCGGGCATGAGGACGGCGAACTCGTCGCCGCCGAGCCGCGCCACCACGTCAATCGAGCGCACGTCGCGGCGGATGATTTCGGCGACGGATTTAAGCAGCCGGTCGCCCGCGCTGTGGCCGAGGTGGTCGTTGACGAG
>JALZHT010000746.1 GCA_030860645.1 Acidobacteriota bacterium | reverse complement strand
AGGTGACGGCGGCCGACGACGCGCGCCTCGTCGAGGCCAACCCCGGCCTCTTCACGCGCCCGCAGACGGGCGAGGGCGAGGCCGTCGCGCTGCTCGCCTCTGGCGGACTTTACACGCCCGCCCCCTTCCCCGCCCGCGTGAGCGACCAGCCGTCGGTCGTCGCGCTCCTCGGCACGGGCTGGCGCAACTCGCTGCCCGTCACGGCCCGCGTCGGCGGGAAGACGGCGGTCGTGCAATACGCCGGCCCGTCGGGCGGCTTCCCCGGCCTCGACCAGATCAACGTCGTCATCCCCGACGGCGTGCGCGGCGCGGCCCCCGTCGTCGTCACCACCGCCGACGGCAAGGCCAGCCGCGGCGGCGTCTTCATCACCATCCAATGAAGTTTCGAGTTTCGAGTTGCGGGTTTCGAGTTAAAGACACTTTGTTTTTTAACTCGAAACTCGAAACTTTAAACTCGAACCTCCGCACGGGCTTGCCCGCGCGGGCCGGGGTGTGTGAAGCTTTCGCCCGATGGAGATTGATGACCTCAAGACGCCTGCGCTCCTCCTCGACGTGGGGCGCGTGCGGCGCAACGCCGGGCGGATGTCGGCGCGCGTCGCGGGGATGGGAGCCTCCCTGCGCCCGCACGTCAAGACGCACAAGTGCGTCGAGGTCGCGCGCATCCAGACCGAGGGCCACGCCGGCGGCCTCACCGTCTCGACGCTCGCCGAGGCCCGCGCCTTCGCCGCCCACGGCTTCACGGACATCACCTATGCCGTCCCGGTCGAGCCGGGCAAGTTCGCCGAGGCCGCCGAGCTGTCGAAGCGCGGCGTCCGCCTGTCGCTCATCACGGACGACGCGGAAGTTCCCGGCCCGCTCGACGAGGCGGCCCGCCGCGCCGGCGTGACGCTCGAAGTGTTCCTCAAAGTTGACTGCGGCTACCACCGCTGCGGCGTCGAACCCGGCGACCCCGAGGCGTTCGAGATTCCGCGCCTCATTGACGAGGCCCGCCACCTACGCTTCGCCGGCATCCTCACGCACGCCGGCCACTCGTACGCCGCGCGCTCGCGCGAAGAGATACTCGCCATCGCCCGTCGCGAGCGCGACCTGATGAAAGAGTTCGCCGACTCTTTACGCGCCGGCGGCGTCGAAGTGCCCGTCGTCAGCGTCGGCTCGACGCCGACCGTCACGCACGTCGATCACCTCGACGGCGTGGACGAGGCGCGGCCCGGCAACTACATCTTCTTCGACGCCTTCCAGGCGACGCTCGGCAGTTGCGCGTTCGACGACTGCGCGCTGACCGTCCTCGCCTCGGTCGTCCACCGCGACCGCACGCGCCGCAAGGTCGTCCTCGACGCCGGGGCCATCGCCCTCTCGAAAGACCGCGGCGCGTCCGACCTCGACCCGGCGTGCGGCTACGGCCGCGTGCTCGACCTCGCCGGGCGCGACACGGGCCTGCGCGTCGAGTCGCTCTCGCAGGAGCACGGCTCCGTCCCCGTTCCCGACGAGGCGGCCCTCGACCGCCTCCGCGTCGGCGCGCGCGTCCGCGTCCTCGCTAATCATTCGTGCCTGACGGCCGCGCAGCACTCGCACTATCACGTGCTCGAAGACGGCCGCGTCGTTGACCGCTGGGAGATTCAGCGGGGATGGTGAGGACAAAAGTTTCTGGTTGAAGCGATTTTTGATTTTTGATCGGCGGGCGGCGCGGCCGTCCTCTTTCAATCGCAAATCTAAAATCTAAAATCTAAAATTCCTTGACTCGAAACTTATTAATCTGAGGTGACTTGATGAAATTGTTTCTCGCCGCTCTCATGCTCCAGTTTATGTTCGCCGCGGGCGTGGCGGCGCAAAGTCGGGCCGTCAGGTTGGAAGGTCAGGTGGTGTGCTGTGAGGAGTGCTGGGCCGGGGCCGACCGCACGAAGGTCGCCTTCGGCACGGCCGAGGATTTGATCAAGGCGCAGTCGTGCGTCGAGGGCGGCGACCCGACGCTGCTCGCCGTGCGCGAGGGCGAGCGGTTCGCGCTCTACCAGCTCGAACCCGGCAAGTTCAAGCTGCCCGGCAAGAACTGGCTAGAGTTCGTCGGGCGGCGCGTGGCCGTGACCGGCGCGGTGCGGAAGAAGGGCGGGTCGCAAGTCGTCCGCGTGGACGCGCTCGACGTGCTGGCCCCGAGCCCGGCCGAGCAGGAGGCGGCGCGCGTCGTCGGCACGGAAGTCGAACTCGCGCTCAAAGACCTCTCCGGCGTCGAGCAGCGGCTAAGCGGCCTGCGGGGCCGCGTCGTCGTCCTGAACTTCTGGGCGACGTACTGCGCGCCGTGCCGCGCGGAGATGCCCGACCTCGCGGCGTTGCAGAACGAGTACGCCGCGCTCGGCGTGCAGGTCGTCGGCGCGTCGGTCGACGCGCCGGAGGATCGGGCGAAAGTCTTACAGTTCGTCAGGGAGTTGAAGGTCAACTTCCCCGTCTGGACGGGGGCCGGCGTGGCCGACATGACGCGCTTCGGCCTGGGCGGCGCGCTGCCCGGCACGGTCGTCGTCGGGCGCGACGGCCGCGTCGCCCGCGTCATCTCCGGCGTCGTCAAGCTGGCGGAGTTGCGCCGGCAACTCGACGCCATGCTCGCCGCGGCGGAGGCGGGGCG
>JALZHT010000745.1 GCA_030860645.1 Acidobacteriota bacterium | reverse complement strand
GTTTTAACTCGAAACTTTAAACTCGAAACTCGAAACTCCTTTGGCCTTGCCCGCCGGGCGCGGCGCGTGTAAAGTAAGCCCCAAGTTCCCCCGTTTCGGCTCTTCCCTTGCAGCACGGAAAAAAAGTCTCGTCTGTCGGAGGTCACTTCTGATGTCTTCTGAAGCACTCGACCCTGTCAAGCAACAGGTCGCCGTGACGAACGAGTACCCGGACGTGGTCGGCTTCAAGCCGGACGCGCCGCACGCGGTCGCCTACCGCCCGTACATCGCGCCGGAGACGATGATGCCCGAGCTGACGGTGCGCGCCGTCGTCGTCGGGACGCTGCTCGGGATGGTGTTCGGGGCGTCGTCGCTCTACCTCGTGCTGAAGGTGGGCCTGACGGTGAGCGCCTCGATCCCCGTCGCCGTCATCTCGATCACGCTCTTCCGCATCATCTCGAAGCTGGGCGCGCGCAACGCCACCATCCTGGAGAACAACATCGTCCAGACCGCCGGCTCCGCGGGCGAGAGTATCGCCTTCGGCGTCGGCGTCACGATGCCGGCGATCATGATTATGGGCTTCGATTTGGAGCTGACGCGGCCCATCCTCGTCGCCATCCTCGGCGGCCTGCTCGGCATCCTGATGATGATTCCCTTGCGGCGCGCGCTCATCGTCCAGCAGCACGGCTTCCTCAAGTACCCGGAGGGGACGGCCTGCGCCGAAGTCTTGAAGGCGGGGGCGTCCGACGAGTCGCGGGCGCTGGCCTCGGACGCGGCGCGGGCCGAGTGGGCGCGGGCGGGCGAGGGCGACACGGCCGCGGCGGCCAACTCGGGCGCGAAGACCATCTTCGCCGGCTTCGGCATCGGCCTCGTCTACACGACCGTGATGAAGGCTTTCCACGGCTGGAAGGAGTACCCGACCAAAGTCTTCGGCGACCCGTTCCACAACGCCTCCGTGTCCGTCGAGTCCAGCCCGGCGCTCCTCGGCGTCGGCTACATCATCGGGCCGCGCATCGCCTCGATCATGGCGGCGGGCGGCGTCCTCGCCTACCTGGTGCTGAACCCGATGATCGCCTTCTTCGGCACCTTCCTCGGTTCGACGATCGTGCCGCCCGGCACCACGCCGATCAGCGAGATGGGGCCGGACGACATCCGCAACGCCTACGTCCTCTACATCGGCGCGGGCGCGGTGGCGGCGGGCGGCATCATCAGCCTCTTCCGCAGCCTCCCGACCATCTGGCACGGACTCAAAGGCGGCCTGCGCGACCTGCGCGGCGGGCAGGCGGCGAGCGCGAACGTGCCGCGCACCGACCAAGACCTCTCGATGAAGTTCGTGCTCGGCGGCATCATCGTGCTCATCGCGGCGATCATGCTCGTGCCGCAGCTTCACCTCCAGTTCAACCTGCTGGGCGCGATCCTCATCGTCGCCTTCGGCTTCCTCTTCGTCACCGTCTCGTCGCGCCTGACGGGCGAGATCGGCTCGTCGTCGAACCCGATCTCGGGGATGACGGTGGCGACGCTGCTGCTGACCTGCTTCATCTTCCTCATCATCGGGTGGACGGGGCCGAGCTACTACGTGACGGCGCTCTCCATCGGGGCCATCGTCTGCATCGCCGCCTCGAACGGCGGCACGACCTCGCAGGACTTGAAGACGGGCTTCCTCGTCGGGGCCACCCCGTGGCGGCAGCAGATCGCCATCCTCATCGGCGCGGGCGCCTCGGCCCTCGTCCTCGGGCCGATCCTCATCAGCCTCAACAGCGCCTCGACCGTCTACGCGCCCGCCGGGCAGATCAACGTCCCGGCCGAGGTGCGCGCCGACGTGTCGCAACTGAGCGTGCGCGAGGGCATCCCCGCCGACCAGGCCATCAACGACCCGAACCAGTACCTCGTCTGGTACAAGGTGGACGAGCAGGGTTCGCGCGCGGGCAAGTACCTCGTGGACGAGACGGGGACGCCGAAGTATTTTGTTGACCCCGGCATCAACGGCACGCAGCGCGTGCGGGCCGACGGCACGGAGGTCGACAAGTTCGCCGCGCCGAAGGCGACGCTGATGTCCTACATCATCAAGGGCATCCTCAACCGCGAGCTGCCGTGGGGGCTGGTGCTCCTCGGCGTGATGATCGCCGTCGTGCTGGAGATGGCGGGGATACCTTCGCTCGCCTTCGCCGTGGGCGTCTACCTGCCGCTCTCGTCGTCGTCGCCGATCTTCGTCGGCGGGATGGTGCGCTGGGCGGTCGACAGGCAACTGCGCCGCCGGCTCGCGCACCGGA
The DNA here is from genome assembly GCA_030860645.1 of Acidobacteriota bacterium. Taxonomy (GTDB): domain Bacteria; phylum Acidobacteriota; class Blastocatellia; order Pyrinomonadales; family Pyrinomonadaceae; genus QHXN01. The sequence goes on along the minus strand of JALZHT010000745.1, from coordinate 365 downwards.
ACCTGACCGAGGAGGAGTTGGTGGCCGAGGGCGACAAAAGCCCGGGCGTGCTGATATCTTCGGGCTACATCGCGGGCGGGGCGATTGCGGGCATCATCATCGCCTTCCTGGCCGGCGTGCCGGCCTTCGCCGGCTTCAACCGGAGCATGGCCGAGTGGGGCGAGACCAACCCGCTCACGGCCGGGCCGTGGTCGGACGCGCTCGGCCTCATCCCGTTCATCATCCTCGTCCTGCTGCTCTACGCGGTCGGGCGCGAGTGGCTGCTGGCGGGGCGGCGGGGCGACACGGCCGGGGGCGGCTTGCGCTGAGGCGCTTGACCGCGTCCGCGCGGGGGTGGAAAAATGGTCAACCGCGGGGGCTACGTG
>JALZHT010000744.1 GCA_030860645.1 Acidobacteriota bacterium | reverse complement strand
GCCTCGCCCGCGGAGCGCTACCGGCGCGGCGTCGAGCTGTGGTCGTCGAACCGCGCGGCGGCCCTCGAAGACCTACGCGCGGCGGCCGGGGCCGGAAACCCCGACGCGCACTACTACCTCGGCCTCAGCTACGTCGAGGGGCGCAACATTCAGACTCTCAAGCGCGCCGAGATCGTCGCCGCGCTCGCACACTTTCAGAACGCGCGGCGCGGCCAGTTCGCCGGCCAGGCCGGCCGCCACGCGCAGCAACTCGAACGCGAGTTCGACAGGATAAGAAAGCAATGATGAATGCTGCATGATTTATCAGTTTCCGGTTTTCAGTTTTCAGTTGTGTCTTTACCGAAAACCGGAAACTGAAAACTTGCTTTTATTCATCACTCCGCGTTCATCATTTCTGATTGAGCCATGCCTGAACTACTCGTCAGTTATCCGGATCAAGCCACGGACGTGTACCCGCTAGGCCGCCTGCGCATCACCATCGGGCGGTCGGCGCGCAACGACCTGTGTATCCCCGACCCGTTCGCCTCGCGCGTCCACGCCGAGGTGCGGCGCGAGGGCGACCAGTACCTGCTGCAAGATTTAGGCTCGGCCAACGGCACCTACTACAACGGGGGGCGGGTCGCCGGCGCGGTCCCGCTCGCGCACGGCGGGCGCATCCAGATCGGCGAGACCGAGATCGTCTTCAAGGAACAGACCGGCCCGGCGCTGGCCGCGCCGACCATCGAAGAGGACGGCGGCGGCGCGCGCGCGCCCGAGCCGGAGGCGACCATCGCCTTCGACTCGGCGACCCACACCACGTCGGGCCTGCTCGAAGCCATCGAGGGCGCGCGCACACAGACCAGCGGCCGCTTCGTCGCCGAGACCGTCATCCCGCAGCGCGCGCTCGAACAGGGCGACCTGCTCGCGCTCATCTCGAAGGTCGGCGTGACGCTCCTGGCCTCGGCCACGCTCGACGAGACGCTGCGGCAGGTGGCGCGCCTCGTCTTCGAGGCCGTGCCCGCCGAGCGCTGCCTCATCATGCTGCGCGACGACGCCTCGGGCGAGTTGAAGATGCGCGCCGCCGAGATGCGCGACCGCCGCCCGGACGTGGGCGAGGTGAGGGTCAGCCGCACCATCATCGAGGAGGTCGTCGCCCAGGGGCGCTCGGTGCTCACCTCCGACGCGCAGCACGACCCGCGGTTCAAGTCGAGCACGGTGACGTTCCAGGGCATCCGCTCGGTGCTGGCCGTGCCGCTCGGCGTCGGCGAGCGCATCTTCGGCCTCATCTACGCCGACTCGCCGCTCGCCACCTCGCGCTTCACCGAGGATCATTTGAAAGTTCTGACGACGCTCGGCTCGGTCGCCGCCATCCGCGTCGAGAACGCGCGCCTCATCGAAGAGCACCTCGAACAGCAGGGGCTGGAACGCGAGATGCAGCTCGCGCGCGAGATTCAGCAGCGCTTCCAGCCGACCGCGCCGCCGGCGGTCGCGGGCTACGAGCTGCAAGGCATCAGCTTCCCCTCGTACCAGATCGGCGGCGACTACTACGACTTCATCCCCTGCCAGGACGGCCGCCTCGTCGTCGCCCTGGGCGACGTGTCGGGCAAGGGCACTTCGGCGGCGCTCCTGATGTCGAGCCTGCACGCGGCCGTGCACGCGCAGGTCGCCGCCTGCCGGCCCATCGCCGAGACCATCGGGGCCGTCAACCGTTACCTGGCCGACAACACGCCGCCCAACCGCTTCGTCACCCTCTTCTACGCCGAGCTGGACGCCCTGACCGGCTCGCTCTCCTTCATCAACGCCGGCCACAACCCGCCCATCATCGCGCACGCCGGCGGGACGACCGAGCAGCTCGGGTCGGGCGGCCTCCCGCTCGGCATCATGCCCGAGTTCTCGTACAAGGAGGGGCGCACCACCTTGCAGCCGGGCGACGTGCTCGTCGCCTACTCCGACGGCGTCACCGAGCAGCAGAACCCGAGGGGCGAGGAGTTCGGCATGACCCGCCTCCAGAACGTCATCTTACAGAACCCCGACCGCTCGGCCGCCGCCATCCGCGACAAGATCGAAGCCGCCCTCTCGGCCTTCGCGCAGGGGACGGCCGCCGGCGACGACATCACCCTCCTCATCGTCAAACGCGCGAAGGAGTAGCCGGCCGCCCGCCGCGAGTAGTAAACTCCGCCGGCCGCGAAGTTCGAGAAACCACCCACCGCTCTGACAACTGCCTCCTACCCATTCAACGGAGGACGTGATGAGCAGTGAACGCATGACCGAGATACTTCGATACCTGACCGCCATCAGCCACGACGTGGGCGAACTCCGCGCCGGGGTGAAAGATTTACGCAAAGACTTTGAAGTGTTGCGCGGGGAAGTCGGCGAACTGCGCGAAGGGCAGAACGAACTGCGCAAGGAAGTCGGCGAACTGCGCGGAGAGGTCGGGGAATTACGCAAGGAAGTGAAAGAGCTGCGGGGCGAGGTGCGGGCCATTACTAACCGCCTCGACCGACTCGAATCGCGCGTACTGGAAATCCGCGCCGACACGCGCGACCTCGAAGACCGCGTTTCCGCGCTGGAGGGTAAAGGACAGTAGGCGTCGGTACAGGACAGCGGGCGACGCGCACCCCCCGGTGGGGTGCGC
>JALZHT010000743.1 GCA_030860645.1 Acidobacteriota bacterium | reverse complement strand
AGACCGAGGCGAGGATGCGCGGGCGCGAGCACTGGAGCGCCGAGGCCGTCATCATCGTGACGCGGAAGGGGAAGGGCGGCGGCAGCGCGCTCGCGAGGAAGACCACCCAGCCCGTGTGCGCCTCCACCTTCGCCTTGACCCGCGCGAACCGGCGCGGCTTGACCAGCCGCTCGACGCCCTCCCGGCCGAGCCGGCGCACGGCCGCGTCGAGGAGGAGGACGCCCGCGACCGACCCGGCCGCGCCCGAGAGCGCGTAGACGATCCACATCCACCGCGGCCCCCCGCCGTGGACGAGCGCGAAGAGCAGCAGCTCGTTCGCCAGCGGGACGTAGAAGAACGACGAGTCGAGGGTTTCGAGCAGCAGCGGGCCGAACGGGCCGAGCCGGACGAAGAAGTTGATGAGCGACCGCGCCCACGACGCGCCCAAGAGGAGAATGAGGTGTGCCCGCACTAATACCCCTTGTTCTGAGTGAGGGAATTTTTGATTTCTGATTTGCGATTTTTGATTGGAAGGCGGCGCGGCCGTCACCTTACAATCGAAAATCAAAAATCTAAAATCAAAAATCCCTTTTGATAGTTTCGACCCCTTCTTCGGTGGCGACGAAGGCGAGGTCGGCGAGGCCGACGAAGAGGCCGCACTCGACAACGCCGGGCAGGAGCTTGAGTTCGCGTTCGAGCGCCGCCGGGTCGCGAATCTCGCCGCAGGGGCAGTCGAGGATGTAGTTGCCGTTGTCGGTCACGTACAGCCCGCCTGACTCGCGGCGCGCGACGGGCCGGCACTTCGTCACTGCGCCGACGCGGCGCGCCGTCACCTCCCACGCGAAGGGGACGACCTCGACGGGGAGCGGGAATTTGCCGAGCGCGGCGACGCGCTTCGACGAGTCGGCGACGACGACGAGGCGGCGCGAGGCCGCGGCCACCAGCTTCTCGCGCAGCAGCGCGCCGCCGCCGCCCTTGATGAGCGCGAGGCCGGGGCCGATCTCGTCCGCGCCGTCAATGGTCAGATCCAACTCCTGCACCTCGGCGAAGGTCGTGAGCGGGATGTCGAGCGAGCGCGCCTGCTCCTCGGTGCGGCGCGAGGTGGGGACGCAGCGGACGCGCAAGCCTTCGCGGACGCGCTCGCCGAGGCGGGCGACGGCCCAGTAGGCGGTCGAGCCGGTGCCGAGGCCGAGCGTCATTCCGTCTTCGACGAGGGCGACGGCCCGCTCGCCGGCGCGCCGCTTGGCGTGTGTGGCTTCGCTCATTCGCGCTATTATGTTGGCCGCAGCCCGCCCCCGCAACAGAATTGTTGACTCTCGGACACAAAGGGCCGAACGAAAGATTTTAGATTTGCGATTTTTGATTTTCGATTGAGGAAAGAGGCGGGCGGTGTTAAATCGCAAATCGCAAATCTAAAATCAAAAATTCCGAGCATGGCGACCCAGGCGCACCCGACCGCGGAGATTGAAAGCTCGCCGCAAAGGCAACTCGTCGAGCAGGCTTACGCGCGCGCGACCGGCGCGCCGCTCGTCGTCGGCAACCGCGTCCGGCTGCTGAAAGACGCCGCCGAGAACTACCCGGCCTGGCTCGACTGCATCGCCGCCGCCAAAAGCACCATCCACTTCGAGAGCTACATCATCCACGAAGACGAGGCCGGCCGCGAGTTCGCCGACGCGCTCATCGCGAAGGCCGGCGAGGGCGTCCGAGTCCGCCTCATCTACGACTGGCTCGGCGGGGTCGGCAAGACCTCGCGGGGCTTCTGGCGGCGGCTGCGCGAGGGCGGCGTCGAGGTGCGCGTCTTCAACCCGCCGCGGTTCGACGAGCCGTTCGGCTGGCTCAACCGCGACCACCGCAAGATGCTCACGGTCGACGGGCGCGTCGGCTTCGTCACGGGCCTCTGCGTCGGGCAGGACTGGGTGGGCCGCCCCGAACGAGGCCGCGAGCCGTGGCGCGACACGGGCGTCGAGGTGCGCGGGCCGGCCGTGGCCGACATCGAGCAAGCCTTCTCGCGCGTCTGGGAGGCTTCGTGCGGCGAGCCGATCCCGCGCAGGCAGTTGCCGACGCGCGAGTCGCTGCCCGAGGAGGGCGACATGGCCGTGCGCGTCATCCAGACCGAGCCGAACACGGTCGGGATGTACCGCCTCGAACAGCTCGTCGCCGCCGGCGCGAGGGAGACTCTGTGGATCACGGACGCCTACTTCGTCGGCACGAACACCTACGTGCAGGCTCTGCGCTCGGCGGCGCAGGACGGCGTGGACGTGCGCCTGCTCGTGCCCTCTTCGAGCGACAACGCGGTGGTGAGCGCCATCAGCCGCGCCAACTACCGCTCGCTGCTCGAAGGCGGCGTGCGGGTCTTCGAGTGGAACGGTTCGATGGTTCACGCGAAGACGGCGGTGGCCGACGGCCGGTGGTCGCGGGTCGGCTCGACGAACCTCAACGTGGCGAGCTGGATGGGCAACTGGGAGCTGGACGTGACGGTCGAGGACGAGCGGTTCGCGCGCCAGATGGAGGAGATGTACGAGGCCGACCTCGAACACTCGACCGAGATCGTCATCAGCCACCGGCGGCGCGTGCGCGCCATCGACCGGCCCGAGCGGAAGCTGCCGCGCAAGGGGCGCGGGAGCCGGCGCGGGAG
>JALZHT010000116.1 GCA_030860645.1 Acidobacteriota bacterium | reverse complement strand
CCTTCGGGGCGTCCTCAGACTTGAGCGCGGCCCGCCGCCTCTCGCCCTCCAACTGCTCGCGGAGCGCCGACAGCTCGCGGGCGTGCCGCTCGCGCGAGAGGGCCAATTCGCGCTCGGCCTGCTCGCGCCGCCCCTCGGACGCGCGCAGACGCGACAGCGCGAACCACACCGCGCCGACGCTCAACAGGCTCAGGATCAGGAGTCCGGCGGTCAGCATTAACTTTGACGAAGGTCGGGCGCGCGGGCGACGTACCGGGGGAGCGCGCCGGGAGTCGGACGAAGGCGGGGATGGTAGCACAAAGAAGGGTGCCGGGCGCCAGGTGCCGGGTGCCGGGAAAGCTAAATCTTCTCCCCGGCACCCGGCACCCGACGCCCGGCACCCCAAAAAGAGATTGCGCTGCCGGCTCCCGAAGGAGTGGCAGCGCAACCTGAATCCCGATGAACCGCCGAAGCGATTCAAGGGATGTGGCAACCCCGCATGTACACGCAAAGGCTGCCGATTTGTATCCCGGAGCGCGCTAGCGGTTAGCGCCCCCCGGTCGGCCCGGATTCGCTTTCGCGAACCCCCTGGTTACTTGAACTCGAACTCGCTTGCGCGAATCCGCTTGTTACTTGAACCAGGTGCCGTTTGGTTTTTGTTGTGGTGGCTTTCCTCCACCGCCGGTCTACGTTCCGGCGAAACGAGGCCCAACCGAAGTTGGGCGGCATCGCCACTCCGAAGTTAATCACTCCTCGAAGCGCCGCAGCGTTTTTATCCGCGCGGCTCCGGAAAGTCTGCCGACCTTCCTTCGGCAAGCCTTTCGGCTTCAGCACGGGCGTCAATGGCAACAAACTGAACCGCTCGTCGTTGTCCTCAGACTGAAGCGTTGCCGCCTCAATCCGCCGATCCCGTGCTGGTCGCGACTCCCTTGAGAACCGCGACGGGAGGCGAACTATACGCATCGGTCGGAAGACTGTCAAGGGCTTTTTCAAAAAAACTTCGACGCATCTGAAATCATCATCAACAGGTGATTTCCACAGGTGGAAAACTCATCTCGCGCCTGTGGAAAACTCACGCGCGGCCGCCGTCGCGCGGCGGCCGCGCCGGGCCTTGCGGCAGCTTCTCGACGAGGTGGTCGAAGGTCAGCCACGCGCTCCAACTGTGGTGGTAGAAGGCGACGGGGAAGAGTGCCGCCGCGGCGAGCAGGGCCACGAGCAACGACTGAAAATCGAAGCCGGCGACGAGCACGCCCGCGACGTAGATGAGGAGGATGACGGCCTCGGTCGTGACCACGTTGATGGCAATGGCCCCGACGAAGAAGCCCTCCTCGCGCTTGAAGAGCACGCCGCACGAGGGGCAGTGATCTTTGACCTGGAAGGGGCGCAGGACGATGGACGCCAGCCCGCAGGCCGGGCACCGCAGCAGCAGGCAGCGGATCAGGGCGTCTACCATCCGAACTCCTCGCCGGGATTATAGAGAGAGGCCAGCAGTCTACAACCCTTTCCGCAAACCGTCACGGGCGACTCCGCGCGACGCCGTCCGCAGTTAGCTTTAACGGGCGGCCGGCGGCCTGGGGCTGCCGCCCGCTTTGCGCTCGTAGATGACGTAGCCGCCGCCTTCCGCGGCCACCGCGTACTCGGCCTCGATGTGCCGGTACAATTCGGGGAAGCTATCGGGCGAGCCGGCGGCGGGGAACCACGGCTTGTCCGCCTTCACCTCCAGGATGAAGCGCGGGGCGGACTGCTGCAACTGTGACAGGAACTCCCGCCGCAGGCCGCGGACGACGGGCGACGAGGTGTGGTGGTAGAAGTGGTAGTCGTACATGAACTCCGTCGCCAGCGCGGCGCGCGCGAGCAGCATCGCGTGGATCGCCCCGTTCGCCCAGTCGAGCGGCTGGACGGTGTCGGCCGGCCCGACCCTCTCCCGCAAGGCGGCCGCAATCTCGTCCACCCGCCCGCCCTTCGGCGGCGGCGCGACGTGGCCGGGGCCGAGCGCCTGCAAAGTCGAGACGGAATACCGCGGCAGGTTCAGTTGCAGGCAGACGGCCGCGACGAAGACGGCGACGGCGAGCCAGGCCCTGAGCGCGGCCGAGGCGTCGCCGCGTCGCGCGTCGTGCGGCGCGAAGAAGCACAGGCCGGCGGCGAGCGAAAGGAAGTACGCCGTGGGCATGAAGTGGTAGTCCCAGAACTTCCCGCCGAGCGTCGGGTAGACGAGGTAGGCCAGCGCGCAGAGGGCGAGCGCCGCGAAAGAGAGAGCCGTCTCGCGGCGGCGGGCGGGCTGGGCGGCGAAGTGGTAGGCGGCGAAGAGGGCGCACAGCAGCAGCGGGCCGTAGCCGCCGAACTGGAGCGTCTGCTCGAAGAGGTAGAAGGCCCTTGCGAACCCCGCAAGGTTCTGCTGCGAGCCGGTCAGCGCGAGGTGCAGCGGGAGGTAGTTGAAGGAGATGGAGACGAACTCGGCGAGCGCCGAGTTCGCGTACAGCCACAGCGCGGCGAGGAGCGGCGGGGCGAGCAGGGAGAGGCCGCAGACGGCCGCGCACCTGAAGAAATCGCGCCGGCTCTTCTCGCGCCCCTCCCACCTGAAGGCGACGAGCGCCCCGAAGACGACCGGCAGGCCGAGGGCGAGGTGCGGCTTGAAGAGGGCCGACAGGCCGAAGAGCGCGCCCGCGGCGGCGAAACGCGACAGTCCCGCCGGCCGGTCGAACCCGCGCGGCAGGCAGAGGAGGGCGCACGCGAGGGGGATGACGCCGAGGTAGTCCCTCTGCAAAGTCATCGTCTGGCCTTTCGAGAGGTAGACGAGGCCGAACGTGACGACCGCGGCGAGGGCGGGCGCGCGCCCGAAGCGGCGCATGAAGGCGTAGGTGGCCCCGAGCAGGAGCGAGAGCAGCGCGAGGTCGAGGAGGCGGCAGGCCGTGTCGCCGTAGCCGAAGAGCTTGACGGCGAGGTAGTGGAAGGCGAACGCCCCCGGCATACTCGTCTCGAAGATGTCGCGGTAGGGGAAGCGGCCGTGCTCGTCCATGAGGAACGCCGCGTAGTGGAGCATCGGCGCGTCGTGCTCCATCCGCCACCTCAGCGAGAGGCCCGCCTGCGCGCACAGGAGCGCCGCCAGCAAGCCGAGGACGAGATAAGGTAACGGGGGGAATACTCTTCTGAAGTTATCAGGCAGCCATCTCATGAACTTTAACGGACGAGAAGCCGGCCGGTGATTCGTTCGGCGTCGGCACCGGCGGGGCCGGCTGTCACCTCAGGTCTTTCCTCATCGGCACGAACTCTATGCTCACGCCGCCCCCGATTTCGTACTCGACGCGCGCGCCCCCTTCGTACCCGCAAGCCTCGTACAGTTTCAGCCCGGGGAGCGTCGCCATCAACTCCAACGACCGAAAGCCGTAGGCCCTCGCCGCGCTCTCGCAGGCCGCGAGGATGGCCCGCCCGATGCCCTTCCGCGCGTGCCCCGGGTGGACGAAAAAAGCCCGAATCCTCGCCGGCTCCGACCCCGGGTCAAGCTCGCTCGCGTCACGTTTCGCGTAGCGGTCGCCGCCGAAGAGGGTTCTCCTCTTGCTCCAGCCGCCGCACCCGACCAAAGCCCCGCGGCTCTCGGCGACGAAATACGTCCCGTCGAGAATGAGGTCGGTGTCCACGCCGTAGACGGCGGAAATCGCCGCCTCGATCTGCCGCTCGGAGTAGTCCTCACGGCTCAACGCCCGCGCCGACGCCGCGATCATCTCTTCGAGCGCCGGCCGGTCGTCGAGCTTCGCTTTTCTGATCACGTAATCCATGCGGCCCCTGCCCGTGACGACGGACGCCCCCGCCTCAGCAGCCCGACAGGTAGAGCGAACTGCTGCCGTAATCAATCACCGCCGAGTGCGCCTCCAGCACGTCGGCGCCGAGCACCGCGTCAATAGGCCCCGAGCCTTGGAAGGCCGCGGCCTGGTTCACGTGCGACAAGTCCATGGCGAGGAGCGCGCGAACCTTCGGCGCGACGGCGCCGAGGACGAAACGCGCGGCCTGAATCTGATGAACCTCCAACTGCGCCGCCCCCGCGCCGCCGCCGTACATAGACAGTTTCGTCATCGGCAGATTCATTTCTCGCGCCAGGTCGAGGCTGAACACGGTGCTGCCCGCGCCGGTGTCCACCAGCACCGAGACGGGCCGTTCGTTCAGTAAGCCTTCCGCGTGAAAATGGCCGACCCCGCTCCTGGATAAGGGGATTCGGGTGTAACCGCTCTGCTCCAGAAACGCGACTAAAGACATAAACGGACTTCCTCCTGACACCGAACCTCAGCGCGTCGGCCGCGCCCGGAGGTGGGCTGGGAGCCGGAAGTAGGCCGCGACCTCCGCCGCGTTCTCTTCTAACGTGCGGCTCCCGTCGATCTGCAAAAGCCCCATGCCCAGCGCGCCCGCTTCCGCCGCGACCCACCGCGCAAGCCCGGCGTCACGGGCCACCCAACTCCGTAACGCCGCCTCCGGGTCGTCGCACTGCCCCACAATCGCGCCCACCCACTCGCGCTTCGAGTAATGCCCCCTCTGAAAGTCGGGAGCGGGGACGACCCAAATCGCGCGGCTCCGCCCCGACAGCACGCCGGCCACCTGCCTCGGTAACAAGGCCGCGCCCTCGACCAGCAGAGGCTTGTCCGCCGGCGTCGCAAGGACATCTTCCAACACCAGCGTAAAGTGTTCCTGACAGCAGGCGATGGCGTCTCGCACGAGGCTCTCCACCGGCCGCGCCCAGCATTCGTTCCAGGAGGACGCGCACCACCTCGTCAAGGTCGGGTGAAGGGCGGGGTCGAGACGCCGCGCGTGAGCCGCGAAGGCTTCGTCGGCATGATACACGTCGAGTTCGAAGCGGCTCGCCAGAACTTCGCTGAGAGAAGTTTTACCCGCGCACGGCGGGCCGCCGAGCCAGAACACGTGCCCCAGGTTATACGTTGAATCGGCCACGGCGGAAGGGGCGCGGGACGCCCGACTTCTGGTTGACAGAACTGGTTTGATAATACTCCTACCCGGCGCATTAACCGAACCGAGGTTTGCCAGTCCCGGGAGTAGCGTACCGCCAAAATCGAGTTTTGTTATTCCGCCCCCGCCCGCCCGCCGCCGGTTTGCGAACCCGCCCCGCTTCTGACTTTCCGCCCCGCGGTTTATAATTTCCTATCTCATGCCTCTATCAAACGCACGACGTAAGGAGTGAAGATGACGGCTGAAGGGAAGACGACGGAGCGCCCGGCGCGCATCAGGTTCGGCGGGCGCACCCTGTTTTTGACCGAGGACGTGTCGCACATCCGGCGGCAGCTCGAAGCGGGCGCGGAGCTGGAGTTCGACCCGGCGCGGCCGCTGATGAACAACATCTCGACCGACGAGATCACGCCCGCCTGGGTCTGCTTCTACTACGACGAGACGCTGGGCGAGTACGTCTACGTCGGCATGCGCGAGGGCGCGGTGAAGAAGGACGAGGTGAAACGGGGCGGCTTCTCGGTCGTCGTCTCCGGCCTCTCGAAGGGCTGCGGCTCGTCGCGCGAGACCGCGCCGTTCGCCGAGAAGGCGGCCGGCATCGAACTCGTCATCGCCAAGACCATCGAGAAAATCTACGGGCAGAACTGCCAGAACATCGGGCTGCTGACCTCGACCGACTTCGGCCTCGTCGAGCGCATCCGGCGCGGCGAGGAGATTCCGCTCGCGGAGTTCACGCGCGGACTCGACCCCATCTCGCAGGCAATCGTCGAGCACGGCGGCCTCTTCAACTACAACAAGGCGCGGCTCTCCGGGCGCGTGACGCCGCCCGCCCTGGAGACGAGACAGCGCCCGATGAACATCGTCGAGAAGATCGTCGCGCGCCACGCCTTCGTCCGCGCGGGGCGCGTCGGCGTGGAGGCGGTCAAGCCGGGCGACGCGCTCTTCGCCGTCGCGGACGTGCGCTTCTCGCACGAGTACGTCACCCCGATGGCCGAGAGTCTTTTCAAACAGGCTTTGGGCAAAGACGCGCGCGTGACCGAGCCGGAGTCGGTCTACGCCTTCCGCGACCACCTCACCTTCCTCGGCCGCGTGATGTCGGAGGAGAAGAAGAAGATGGGCCTGCTGGAGCGCGCCGACGGCCTCGCCACGACGCAGGGGCGCTTCACGGAGGAGCAGGGCATCCGCCTCTACGGCGGGACGGAGGAGCGCGGGTCGGAGGCCATCTGCCACAACGCCGTCGTCGAGGACATCGCGCTGCCCGGCCAACTCGTCATCGGGACGGACTCGCACACCTGCATGGCGGGCGTGCTCGGCTGCTTCGCCTTCGGGGTCGGCTCGACCGACATGGCGAACGCCTGGTACACGAAAGACATCCGCGTCAAAGTCCCCGAGACGGTCAAGTTCGTCCTCCAGGGCGAGAAGCGCCGGGACGTGTCCGCCAAAGACGTGATGCTCTTCATCCTCGCCACCGACTACATGAAGGAAGGCCGCGGCATCGGGCAGGTGCTTGAGTTCGCGGGCGAGGGGTTGAAGGACTGGCCGATTGACGAGCGCGCGACTTTGACGAACATGGCGGTCGAGGCCGGCGGCTTCACCGGCATCATCGAGCCGGACGAGGTCGTCCTCGAATACCTCACGCGCGCGCGCGGCCTCGACGCGGAAGAAGTCCGCAAAGGTTTCCTCCGCAGCGACCCCGACGCCGAGTACGCCGCGGTCTTCGAGATTGACCTTTCCGGGATCGCGCCGATGGTCGCCACGCCGGGCGACCCGCGCAACGGCGTCCGCGTCACCGAACTCGCGGAGCCGGTCAGGATTGACACGGCCTACGGCGGGTCGTGTACGGGCGGCAAGATGGCCGACATGGACATGTACGCCGCCGTGCTGCGGCGCGCCGTCGAGCAGGGCCGGCGGGTCGCGCCGGGCGTCCACCTCTACCTCCAGTTCGGCTCGCAGAAGATCAAGGAGTACGCCAGGCAGCGCGGCTACATCGAACTCTTCGAGCGCGCCGGGGCCGAGCTGATCGACCCGAGTTGCGGCGCGTGCATCAACGCCGGCCCGGGCGCGTCGAAGTCGCCCGAGCAGGTCACGGTCAGCGCCCAGAACCGCAACTTCCCCGGGCGGAGCGGCCCCGGCCAGGTCTACCTCGCCAGCCCTTACGTCGTCGCGGCCTCGGCCATCGCCGGCTACATCGTCGAGCCGGAAGAGTTCCTGCGCGAGCGCGAGGGGGAGCTGGTCGGCGCATGAAGGGCATCGGCACGGGCCGCCTGAAGGCCGAGCATTCGCCGAAGTATGTGCGCGTCGAGCGCGAGCGGCGCTATCTTTTGCGCGAACTGCCCGAGGGGCTCGCCCTCACCGACCCGCACGCGCAGATCACCGACAACTACATCACGGGCACGCGGCTGCGCCTGCGCAAGTCGCGCTGGCCGGCGACGAACGAGTGGACGCTCAAGCTCACGCAGAAGCACGCGCCCCGCCCGCCCGACTTCTCGCGCACGCTCATCACCAGCATCTTCCTCAACGAGTACGAGTACGAAGTCTTCTCCGTCTTCGAGGGCAACGAGCTGCGCAAGAACCGCTACCCCTTCGAGCACGACGGCCGCAAATATTCGATTGACGTTTTCCTCGGCCCCTTGCGCGGCCTCATCCTCGCCGAGACCGACTTCGACGACGACGACGAGATGGACGCCTTCCCCCCGCCCCCGTTCGCCGCCGCCGACGTGACCCGCGAAGAGCTGTTCACCGGCGGCCGCCTCGCCTACCTGACCGCGGACGAACTGCGGGAGGGGATGAAAGAGGTAGTCAGTAGACAGTAGGCTCCGCGCCGGGGAGGCCGACGCTGTCACCCGAACGACTCGCTAACGAATGTCTTTCTACTGACTACTGTCTACTGTTCCCATGCCTCCCACCATCTACACCATCGGCCACGGCCGGCACGCGTTCGCGGACTTCGTCGCGCTGCTGCGGCAGTACGGGATCGAAATCGTCTGCGACGTGCGGAGCGCGGCGCGGTCGCGCTGGCCGCAGTTCAACGGGCGGGTGCTGGCCGAGAGTCTGAAGGAGCAAGGCATCGGCTACGAGTGGCTCCCCGAATGCGGCGGCAAGGTAATCGCCCCGCCCGAGGAGCTGGCGCGCGGGCTCGACCGCATCATGGAGCTGGCCGCGGACGCCCGCGTCGCGCTGATGTGCTCCGAGTCGCAGCCTTTGACAAAACACAGCCCTCAGCCGCGCGCCAACTGTCACCGCGTCGGCCTGCTCTCCCCGCCCCTCAAAGCGCGCGGCGCACGCCTCCGACAC
>JALZHT010000742.1 GCA_030860645.1 Acidobacteriota bacterium | reverse complement strand
TCCCCCCGGACGCCGACGACCGCGCGCTCGAACGGAAACGCGCAGAGCTGCAACGCGCGCTCGACGAACTCAGCAGGAATTTTTGATTGGCGATTGGAAGAAGACACCCGCGGGGCCTTCAATCGCCAATCAAAAATCTGACACCCAAAATTCTCCCGAATGGCGCGCGCGCGGACTCTTGTAGTACGATGGCGGCCAATTCCTCCGACAGTCTCTGTACATTTGTGATTTGAGATTTCAGATTTCAAATTCAGCCAGGAGAGCCACATGATTAACCAGGAGCGCATCAAGAACCTGCTGCTCGAACTCGTCCAGATTGATTCGGTCTCGCGCGAGGAGCGCGAGGTGGCCCAGCGCGTGAAGCAGATTTGCGAGGGGCTGGGCGCGGAGGTCTTCATTGACGACGCGGGCGAGCGTGTCGGCGGCAACACCGGCAACGTCATCGCGCGCTTCCCCGGCACCATCCCCTCGGCCGAGCCGATCATGATGAGCGCGCACATGGACACGGTCGTCCCCGGCAAGGGCGTCAAGCCGGTCGTAGACGGCGACATCATCCGCTCCGACGGCACCACCGTCCTCGGCGGCGACGACAAGTCCGGCGTCGCCGTCATCCTCGAAACGATCCGCTGCCTGCACGAACAGAACATCCCGCACGCGCCCATCGACGCCGTCTTCTCCATCTGCGAGGAGGTCGGCCTGCTCGGCGCCAAGCACGTTGACCTGTCGAAGATCCGCGCGCGCTACGGCATCGTCTTCGACTCGGACGACCCCGGCTTCCTCTTCACCAAAGGCCCCTCGGCGAACCACTTCGAGTTTAAAATCCACGGCCTCGAATCACACGCCGGCGTCGCGCCCGAACTCGGCATCTCGGCCATCCGCATCGCCGCCGAGGGCATCGCCGCCATGAAACTCGGCCGCATCGACGAGGAGACGACCGCCAACATCGGCGTCATCCAGGGCGGCGCGGCCACCAACATTATCACCAACCTCGTCACCCTCAGGGGCGAGGCGCGCTCGCACGACGACGCCAAGCTCGAAGCGCAGACCCGACACATCATCAAGTGCCTCGAAGACGCCGCCTCGAAGTACGAGGTGACGGTCGAGGGCGTGACCACGCGCGCCCGCGTCGAGTCGCACGTCACGCGCGAGTACCACGCGATGGACGTGTCGGACGACTCGCGCGTCGTCCAACTCGTCAAGTCGGCCGCCGCGCGCATGGGCCTCGACGTGAAGACGCTCGCCTCCGGCGGCGGCTGCGACGCCAACATCTTCAACAAGCTCGGCATCGAGTGCGCCAATCTGGGGACGGGGATGCGCGCCATCCACACCGTCAAGGAGTGGCTCGACGTGAAGGACATGTACGCCTCCGCCGAGATGACGCTCGAAATCATGCGCCTCAACGGCGAGCAGGCGCAGCAGGCGGCGGGCAAGTGACCCGGCGGCGACGGGCGGGCGATGTCTGACGAGGCGGCACAGCGACGGGAGGAGTCGGGAGGCGGCTATCGCAGCGGCTACGTCGCGCTGGTGGGGCGGCCGAACGCGGGGAAGTCGACGCTTTTGAACCGGCTGGTGGGCGAGAAGATCGCGGCCGTGTCGAACAAGCCGCAGACGACGCGCCACCAGATTCGCGGCGTGATTACGCGGCCCGAGGGGCAGATGGTGCTGGTGGACACGCCGGGCGTGCACCAGCCCGGCTACCTCCTCAACCGCCGGATGATGGCCGCCGTCCACGACGCGCTCGAAGGCGTCGATCTGGTCTGCCTCATCCGCGACGCCTCGGTCCCGACCGGCAACGGCGACCGCTTCGTCCTCGACCTCGTCAGGCATTGCGGCAAACCGGCCATCCTCCTCCTCAACAAGACCGACAAGCTCCGGGACAAGGGCGGCCTGCTCCCGCTCATCGAGTGGTACTCGCGCGAGCACGAGTGGCGCGCCGTCGTCCCGCTCTCGGCGCGGCGCGGCGACATGATTGACGTGTTCGCCGCCGAGGCCGTCAAGCACCTCCCCGAGGGCGAGGCGATCTTCGAGGAGGACGAGCTGACCGACCAGCCCTTGCGCGTGCTCGTCGCCGAGATGGTGCGCGAGAAAATCCTGCACGTCACCGGCGAGGAGATACCTTACGTCACGGCCGTCGTCACCGAGCGCTACGAGGAGGTCTCGGAAGACCTGCACCGCATCTACTGCGCGGTCTACGTCGAGCGCCCCTCGCAGAAGCGGATCATCATCGGCAAGGGCGGCCAGCGCCTCAAAGAGATCGGCTCGCAGGCCCGCCAGGACATCGAGCGCCTCGTCGGCCACCGCGTCTACCTCGAACTCTTCGTCAAAGTCGAAGAGGGCTGGCGCGACTCGCCCCAGGCGCTCAACGAGATGGGCATCGAAGAACGAAAGACGTGAATCGTGAATCGTAAATCGAAAAAGCCGACTCTCGCGCGTCGGATGATTCCCCATTCAACTTGAGTGCCGCCCGACCACGATCCACGATTGACGATTCACGATTGACGGCTCTTATGAGTTGGTACGCACTTGACGTGACGCTGGCGGCGCGGGCGCGCGAGGCCGTGGAGTACGCGCTGATGGAGGCGGGGGCGCTGGGGACGGAGGTGGCGGAGGAGGGCGG
>JALZHT010000741.1:529-2623 GCA_030860645.1 Acidobacteriota bacterium | reverse complement strand
GCACGGGGCGCGTCTCGAAGGCGACGCGCTTGATGTCCATCAGGTGCCAGGGCGAGATGTTGTCGGAGGTGACGTTGCCGCCCCACGACCCGCAGCCCAGCGTCATCGAGGGCGGCAGCGCCGTCGAGAAGCCGATGGCCCCGTGCGTCGTCGGCGTGTTGACGACGACGCGCGAGGCCGGCATCTCCATGCCGAAGGCGCGGGCCGCGTCGCGCGAGCGCGTGTGGATGCCGGCGGTGTGGCCCATCCCGCCGTAACTCAAGACCTCGAAGCAGCGCGCCGCCCCGCGCTCCAGCCCGTCCTCGACGTAGAAGGCGAGGATCGGCGAGAGCTTCTCCATCGAGAGCGGGTGCTCGCGCCCGACGCCTCCGACCTCCGCGACCATGCAGCGCGTGCCCGGCGGCAACTGGATGCCGGCCATCTTCGCGATCACCTCCACCGAGCGGCCGACGACGGCCGGGTTCAGAGTGCGCTGCCCCGTGGCGACGACCTTCGCGAGCTGGTCGGCCTCCGCCGGCGAGAGCAAGTGCGCGCCCTGCGCTTCGAGTTCCTGCCGCACGGCCGACGCGACCGGCGCGTCGGCGACGACGGCCTGCTCCGAGGCGCAGATCGTCCCGTTGTCGAAGCACTTGCCCGTCAGGATGTTCTGCACGGCGAGCGGCACGTCGGCGGTTCTTTCGACGAAGACGGGGACGTTGCCGGGGCCGACGCCGAAGGCCGGCTTGCCCGAGGAGTAGGCCGCGCGCACCAGCCCGATGCCGCCGGTGGCGAGGATGACGGCCGTCAGCTTGTGCTTCATCAGGGCCTCGGTGCCCTCGATGGTCGCGCTCGTCATGCAGCCGACGGCCTCGGCGGGCAGCCCCTCTTTCACCCCCGCCTCGCGCATGACGCGCGCCGTCTCGTTGATGCAGCGGGCGGCCGAGGGGTGCGGCGAGAGCACGACGGCGTTGCGCGACTTGATGGCGATGAGGATTTTGAAGATGGCGGTCGAGGTCGGGTTGGTCGAGGGGATGATGCCGGCGACGACGCCGCGCGGCGAGGCGATCTCCATCACGTCCTGCGTCTCGTTGATGACGCCGACCGTGCGCAGGCCGCGGAAGAAGTTCCACACGTCCTCGGCGGCGAAGCGGTTCTTCTCGCGCTTGTCGTCGGGGATGCCGTAGCCGGTCTCCTCGACGGCCATCGCGCCGAGCCGCGCCGCCTCTCTGAGCGCGGCCCGCGCCATCGCCTCGCACGCGCGGTCAATTTTACCCTGGTCGAAGCGCGCCAGCTGCCCCTGCGCCCGGTGCGCCGCCTCGACGAGGTCGCGCGCCTGCTGCACCGACTGAAGGTCTTTGTCCGAAGCCATCACGCCCTCCGGTCGGATTTTTGATTTTTGATTTTTGATTGGCGATTGGCAGACGGCACCCGCGCCGCTTCAAATCACAAATCAAAAATCGCCAATCAAAAATCTAAATCACTTGCTTCTCTCCCTATTGTTCTCCTTCGCGCCGGCCGGCAGCGACCGCCCCTGGTCGCCTTCGGCGAGTTGGCCGGCCGAGCCGCCGCCGCCGATGGCGCGCTCGTCGGGGCTGAAGCCGGTGCGGCCGTTGCGCGGCAGCACCCGCTCGACCTCCGTGTGGGGGCGGGGGATGACGTGGACGCTGACCAGTTCGCCCACCCGGCGCGCGGCCGCCGCGCCGGCGTCGGTCGCGGCTTTGACCGCGCCCACGTCGCCGCGCACGAAGATCGTGACGTAGCCGGCCCCGATGTACTCCTTGCCGATGAGCGTGACGTTGGCGGCCTTGACCATCGCGTCGGCGGCCTCGACCGCGCCGACGAAGCCCTTGGTCTCGACCATTCCGAGTGCTTCGAGAGGCATCTTTGAAAATCCTCGCTTTTCTGGTGGTAGAAGTTAAAAACTGATCCAGTCCGTCCGGGTATGGAGCCACCGTAGCACCGCCCGCGGCAAAGTTCAAGAGACGCGCATCCCTCTCTGCGGGCAAAGTTTGACACCCGTCGCGCCGCCACATTATATTGGGCTTTCGGGCAGGGCGGGTACAGGGTGCAGCGTCGGCGAGGGGGCGGCAGACACGCCGCCGGCCGGGTTGCCGG
>JALZHT010000741.1:0-519 GCA_030860645.1 Acidobacteriota bacterium | reverse complement strand
GGCCGCGACCGGGACGCGAGCGAAGACCGGGCGTCACGTGAACTCAAAGACCTCTGACCAGACACTCGACGGCGGCACGGCGGACGGCTCTCTGGGCCAGCAACTACGCCGGGCGCGCGAGGCGCGCGGCGTCACCCTGCGCGAAATCTCCGAGCAGACGCGCATCACCATGCGCCACCTCGAAGCCATCGAGTCGGACGACTACAGGCACCTCCCCGGCGGCATCTTCAACAAGTCTTTCGTCAAAGCCTACGCCCGCCAGATCGGGTTCGACGAGCGGGCCGCGCTCGAACTCTACGCGCGCACGGCCCGCGAGCACGGCGACAGCGCCGACGAGGTGGCGACCTCGCCGCACCGCTCGCGCGTCTACACGGGCGACCCGGCGCGCTCGCCGCTCGTGACGGCCGTCCTCTCGGCCGCCATCATCGGCGTCCTCATCCTCGTCGTCTACGCCGGGCTGCACTACTACCGGCGCACCGAGGGCGAGGGCGGGGCGGCCACCCCGACCCCGACGCCCGC
>JALZHT010000740.1 GCA_030860645.1 Acidobacteriota bacterium | reverse complement strand
CCCCCGAACTGACCGACGAGCGCCGCGCCGCGCTGCGCCGCCTCGGCCAGCAGATGCGCGAACTGCTCCTGCTCCTCGAAGCCTCAGACCCCCGCCGCGGAGCCACGCGCCGCTAAGCCCCCGCGCCTCATTTGACCAGACACCCGTTTCCAGAGATACTAAACCCCGTCCGCGGGATGTGGCGCAGCCTGGTAGCGCGCTCGCTTGGGGTGCGAGAGGCCGCGAGTTCGAATCTCGCCATCCCGATATACTGAAGGGCCTTTAACCCACCACGGTTAGAGGCCCTTTCTCTTTTCTTCAGTCTCGAAGTTTCGAACGGACGGCCTAACCCGGAGCCGCCCTATGAAACTCTGCGCGGCTTGCCGAGAGGAGAAGGAGGACAGCGAGTTTTACCGCAAAGGCGGCAGGCTGCAAAGCAAGTATAAGGAATGCCAACGCGCGTACTACCGGCTCTATTACATCAGGAACGAGCCGCGCTTCATCTCGAAGAATCGGCGCAACAAGAACCGGCAACGCGCGCGGCTACACGCCCTCGTGTTGGAGGCGAAGAGGATTGCGGCGGGACTTTCCACCCGTGGGTGATGGAGTTCGACCCCAGGGACGGCACCATCAAAGAGGCCGCGGTCGCCAACCTCGCCACGAAAGGCTGCCCCGATGCCCGTCTCATCGAAGAGATCGAGAAGTGCGACGTGGTTTGCGCCAACTGCCACCGCCTACGTACTTATCGCCGGCTGAAGAAAAACGCCGACCAGATTCTTGGACCTGATAGTTGTTCGACGAAGACCGCGTACTCAGCCGGGCGTCCGCGCGAGGTTAATCTCGTCGGCGACATCCTGCGCTAGCGGGACGTAAGGGGCGGGCGGGGTGATGGCTAACTGCTGGGCGCGCGAGCCGCCGGAAGCCGGGAGGAGGAGCGCGAACGCGCAGACGAGGAGCAGGGTAAAGGGGGCGTGTTGTCTCACGAAGGGTACTTCTATTTCTTGAGGAGTTGTTCGAGGCGGGCGGCGGCGTCCGGCTTGAGGCGCTTGAGTTCGTTGTACTGCCGGGTGGCCGCCTCGTGGTCGCCTTCTTGCAGGTGGAGGACGGCGAGCACGTAGCGCGCGTCGGCGTCGTCGGGGTTGAGCTTGACCGCCTGCGCGTAGGCTTCGGCGGCCTCGCGGTAGCGCCGCTGGTTCTTGTAGGCGTTGCCGAGGTTGAAGTAGGCGTCGGCGTCTAAGGGGTTAAGGCGGACGACTTCGGCGAAGGCGGCGGCGGCCTCCGCGTGTTGGCCGAGGCGGTCGCGCGCGTTGCCGAGCTGGAAGTAAGCGTCGGCGTACTTCGGGCTGAGGTCGGCGGCCCGGCGGAAGGCCGCGGCCGACTCCCGGTACTGCTCCAGCTTGAAGTAGGCGATGCCGACCAGGTAGTGCGTCTCGGCGTTCTGGCTCGAAACCCTCCCGAGCGCCGCGACGGCCTCCCGGTACTTACCGGCGGCGATGAGTTTCTTGCCCTCCTCGTGCGGTTGCAGGCGCAGGAGTTCGCGGCGCTCCTGCTCGGCCTCGGCGGCGCGGCCCGTCTTGTCGTAGACCTCGGCCAGGCGTCGGTGCGCCTCGGCGTACTGCGGCTTCGCCGCGAGGGCCTGGCGGTAGGCTTCGACCGCCGCGTCGAGTTGGCCCAGGGCCGCGTGCGCGTTGCCGAGGCGGGTGAGGGCGTCGGCGTCCTGCGGGTCTTTGTCTATGGCTTTGCGGTACTGCGCAATCGCCTCGGCGTACTTGCCCTGCTCGGCGTAGACGTTGCCGAGGTTGTAATAAGAGTTCGGGTCTTCGGGGTTCTCCTTCGCCTCCTGTTCGAGCGCCGCCTGGATGCTCTGCAACGCCTCCGCGCTGACGGGCGTGGGCGGCGCACCCCCTTCGACCCTTGCCGGCTCGGCGGGCTTTTCGGGGGCGCTGCTCTCCGTCTTGCACGAGGCGAGCGGGAAGGCGAGGAGGGCGGCGAAGAGAATCGGGAGCGGGCGTTTCATCAATGTCGGCTCGGATGAAGCGGGGACGGGAAGACCACGCGCCGGCCATTTAAACAGCGGCGGGCGCGTTCGGCAAGGCGGGGAGCCGCGCGGGGGAAGGGCCGGGCGGGCCTTCACCCTTCGGCGTCGCGCAGCTCGGCGACGACGATCTCGGAGGTCAGCGTGCGGTGCACGGGGCACTTGTGCGCGATCTCCTGGAGGCGCGCGAGCTGCTCCTCGGTGAGGTCGCCTTCGACGTGGACGGCGCGCTCGATGCGGTGGACGTAGCCCTCGGCCGTGCGCTCGCACTC
Organism: Acidobacteriota bacterium; assembly: GCA_030860645.1. Classification (GTDB taxonomy): domain Bacteria; phylum Acidobacteriota; class Blastocatellia; order Pyrinomonadales; family Pyrinomonadaceae; genus QHXN01. The sequence continues at coordinate 338 of JALZHT010000740.1, read as the reverse complement.
GGCGCAGTCCTTCGCGTGGACGCGCTGCTGTCGCAGGCGCACCGTGACGCGCTCGACCGCCCAGCCCTTGCGGCGCGCGTAGAGCGTGACCGTCATCGAGATGCAACTGCCGAGCGCGGCCAGCAGCAGCGTGTACGGGTCGGGGCCGGCGTCCTCGCCGCCGAGGCCCGCCGGCTCGTCCGTGACGAAAGCCCGGCCCGCGCCGTAGCTCACCTCGTTCCGCAAATTCGCCAGCGAGGTCACGGTCACTTCACTCATCGCGAATCACCTCCGGAAAGGGTTCTGGGTGTTAGGTGCCGGGTGCCGGGGAAAACTTTCTTCTTCCCGGCACCCAGAAC
>JALZHT010000739.1 GCA_030860645.1 Acidobacteriota bacterium | reverse complement strand
GGCTGCAACACCCAGTCAATCGCGCCGCCGACGCGCAGCGAGGTCAACTCGGCGAACCGCCGGCCGCGCTCGGCGCGCACGCCCAGCCGGCGCGCGATCTCTTCGACCAGCGCGTCGCGCTCCGACGCATCGAGCACCCTCTTGCCTTCTTCCGCCATGCGTTGACCAAACTGCGTCATCAATTCTGTAGGGGCAGGGCTTGTCCCTGCCCGCGCGAGATTCATCAGATTCAAGGTTGATGCGCCGCGCCGCTTGAGCGGGCAGGGACAAGCCCTGCCCCTACAAACTCAACCGCCGCTTTCTCTTTCCTTCAACAACTCCACCAGTTTGTCCCCGACGCGGTAGACGTTGCCCGCGCCGAGCGTGATGACCATGTCGCCGGGCCGTGCCTCTTCGAGCAAAGCCCGCGTCGCCTCTTCGACCGAGCCGACGTGGCGCGCGTCCTTGTGGCCGAAGCGCTGGACGGCCTCGACGAGCGCCTGCCCGGTCACGCCCGGGATCGGGTCTTCGCTCGCCGCGTAGATGTCCGTGACCATCAGCACGTCGGCGTTGTTGAACGAGCGCGCGAACTCCTCCATCAAGTCCTGCGTCCGCGAGTAGCGGTGCGGCTGGAAGAGCACGACCATGCGGCGGCCGGTCGAGCCGAGCTTGGCGGCGACGAGCGTCGCGCGAATCTCGGTCGGGTGGTGGCCGTAGTCGTCCACGACCAACACGCCCGCCGCCTCGCCCTTCGACTGGAAGCGGCGGTTGACGCCCGCGAACGTCGAGAGCGCGCCCGCGATGGTCTCGAACGGCAGCTCCAGCTCCAGGCCGACGCCGACGGCCGCCAGAGAGTTGTAGACGTTGTGCAGCCCCGGCACGTGCAAACTGATCTCGCCAATCGGCTCGCCCATCCGGCGCACCTGGAAGGTCGAGCCGAACTGCTGGTCGTAGCGCACCTCGCGCGCGGCGATGTCGGCCTGCGCCGAGAGGCCGTAGGTGATGCGGCGGCGGACGATCTCGGGGATGACGGCCTGCACGTGCGGGTCGTCGAGGCACAGGATCGCCGCGCCGTAGAACGGCACCTTGTTGACGAAGTCGGCGAAGCACTTGCGCACGTCCGTCATGTCCGCGTAGTGATCCATGTGCTCGCGGTCAATGTTGGTGACGACGGCGTAGGTCGGCGAGAGCATCAGGAACGAGCGGTCGCTCTCGTCGGCCTCCGTCACCATCAGGTCGCTCTTGCCCAGACGCGCGTTCGACCCCATCGCGCCGACGACGCCGCCGACCACCACGGTCGGGTCTAATCCCGCCTGCGCGAGCACGGCGGCGATCATCGAGGTCGTCGTCGTCTTCCCGTGCGAGCCGGCGACGGCCACGGTGTGCGGCTTCAGCCGCATCAACTCGGCCAGCATCTCGGCGCGCGCGATGACGGGGATCGAGCGCCGCCGCGCCTCCGTGATTTCCGGGTTGTCGTCGCGCACGGCCGTCGAGCAGACGACGACGTGCGAGTCGCCGACCTGCTCGGCCGCGTGCCCCTCGAAGACGCGCGCGCCCATCGCTTCGAGCCGCGCCGTCGCGTCCGAGCGCCGCAGGTCGGAGCCGGAGACGCGGAAGCCCATGTTCATCAGCACCTCGGCGATGCCGGACATGCCGACGCCGCCGATGCCGACGAAGTGGACGTGCTGGATGCGACGGAACATAAAATTTTTGATTTGCGATTTTTGATTTGCGATTCGAAGACGACAGCCGGGCTGACTTCAATCGCCAATCAAAAATCTAAAATCGCAAATCCTTTACTAGCTTCTCCATCAAATCAACGGCCGCGACCGCCGCGTCGCCGCGGGCCATGCGGCGGCTCGCCTCGGACATCCGTGTGACTCTGTCGGGGTCGGCGATGAGCGCCGAGAGTTCTTGCGCGAGGCGCTCGCCCGTCAACTCCTCCTGCAAAATCATGCGGGCCGCGCCGGCCTCCTGCATGACCTCGGCGTTGCGCCGCTGTTCGAGCTGGCCGGGCAGCGGCACCATCAGCGCGGCCTTGCCCGCCGCCATCAGCTCGAAGCTCGTCGTCGCGCCCGCGCGCGAGACGATCAGATCGGCCGCGGCGAAGGCCGAGACCATGTCGTCGATGTACTCGCGCACGTCGGCGGCTTCCGCCCACCCGGCCGCCTCGTAGCCGGCGCGCACCTTCTCGAAGTCGAGCTTGCCCGTCTGGTGCGTGACGCGGAGCACGTCGCGTCGCGCTTCCAAGTGCGGGAGCGCGGCGACGACCGCCTCGTTGACGGCGCGCGCGCCCTGCGACCCGCCGAAGACGAGCAGGGAGAAGCGCGCCGGGTCGCGCTCCTTCCGCCTGACCTCAAAGAACTCGCGCCGCACGGGGTTGCCGATGTTGACGCCCTTGCCGCGGAAGTATTTCAAAGACTCGTCGAACGAGACGGCCGCCGCGTCCACGAAGAGCGCGAGCCGCCGGTTCGTGAAACCCGGCAGCGCGTTCGACTCCATGACGAGCGTCGGGACGCGCATCAGCGCCGCCGTCAAAAGCACCGGCCCCGAGACGTAGCCGCCCGCGCCGACGACGATGTCGGGGCGAAACTCGTTGATGAGCCGCCGCGCCGCGAGGAAGCTTTTGGGGAGCACGAGCAGCCCCTT
>JALZHT010000738.1 GCA_030860645.1 Acidobacteriota bacterium | reverse complement strand
ACGGCGCGGACGAGCTCGTCGTAGTGCCGCCTGGTCCCGCTCACGACGTTCGTGCGCATGAGCAGCAGCCCGATTGTCTTCGACGGTTCGAGCGTCTGCGCCCCGCTTCGCCGCGCCCGCGCGTCGTACCAGCGGCGGTAAGCCCCGAAGCTCTCGAAGATGTTCGCCGCCTCGGGGTGGTAGACGCCGACGGCCGGGACGCTCTCGGGCGGCGGCACCTTCGCGCCCGACAGGCGCGGGTCGCCGCCGTAATGCTTCAAAGCGTAGAGCAGCATCGAGGCGACGTTCGCGGGCGTCGGCTGTAGGAAGTAGCAGAAGAGGTAGAGGTAGTGCTTCAGGTCTCGCAGCCGCCCGGCGCTCGGCACGAAGCGCAGCAGCGCCGGCATCCGCTCGACGAGCTTTAAGTACTGCCCGTGCCCGGCCCCCTTCCGGCGCGCGCGCGCCTGCTCGCCCATCCACGCGCCGGCCGTGCGGACGAGACTTCTCAAACGCCCCTTCGCCTCGCCGCCTTCTTCCTTCGGCTCGCGCCCCCCGAAGCTGAGCTTGCCCATGCGCGTCCGCCGCATCAGCTCCGGCATGCAGTTGATGACGACGACCGCGCGGCTCCCCGCCTCGTCTTGGTCGCCGTCGAGCAGTCGGATCAGGCGCGCGGCGTTCTCGCCGTCCGTGACGTGGATGACGAAGACCACGTCCGAGGCGGCGAGGTCGCTCTCGACCGCGGCCCACGCCCCCTCGTCGAGCGGCGCGCCGAAGTTGTGCGCCGCGACGCGCAGGCCGACCCCGTGGGCGCGGTTGATCTCGCCCTCGGCGCTGCGCAGCGGCCCGAGCAGGCTGGAGCCGACGAAGAGTGCGGTGACTTTCATCTCAGGTCACGCCTTCGATCCGGTCTTCGAGGCCGGAGAAGATTTCGCGCAGGCGCTCGACCAGTTCCGCCTCGGCGCGCCAGAAGCCGCGGCCGTGCGCCTCAAGGAGGCGTGCGACGAGGGCGCGGGCCGAGTGCGGGTTGAGCTGGCTGAGCCGTTCGATCATCTCGCGGTCGAGCACGAAGGTCTCGGCCACCTCCTTGTAGACCCACTCGTCAACGGCGTCGGCCGTCGCGCTCCAGCCGAAGGTGTTCGTCAGGTGGCTCTCGATCTCGGCGACGCCGCGGAAGCCGTGGCTGAGCATCCCCTCGTACCACTTCGGGTTGAGCGTCTTGGCGCGCGTCTCCAGCCTCACCATCTCTTCGAGCGAGCGCACGCGCGCCTCGCGCGTCGTCGCGTCCGAGAGGTAGAGGGCGGGCCGCCCGGCAGAGTGGCGCTCGACGGCTTTGGAGACCCCGCCGAGGTACTCGAAATAGTGATCCACGTCCGTGATGCCGATCTCGAACGAGTCTATGTTCTGGTAGGCGGCCTCGACCCGGGACAGCGCGCGCACGAACGCGCCGCGGGCCTCGCGCCCCTCGACCGCACGCCCCGCGCGGTCGCGCCCGTAGGCGAAGCACTTGCGCGTGACGAAGAGGTCGCCCAGAGCGCCCGCCTGCTCCCACTGCGAGTCCATGACCATGAAGTTGACGTTCGTCCCGTAGCTGCCCGGCGCGTTCGAGAAGACGCGCAGCGCCGCCTCGTCGAAGTGGCAGCCGTCCGCCCGCATCTGCTCGCGGACGTTGCGGCGGACGCGGTTCCACTCCTCCGGCTCGTCGAGTTCGGCGACGCGCCTGACCGCGCGGTCGAGCAGCGCCATCGTCGCGGCGAAGAGGTCGCGGAAGATGCCCGAGACGGTCATCACCACGTCAATGCGGGGCCGGCCGAGGCGTTCGAGCGGGATCGGCTCGACATCGGTCACGCGGTTCAGAGGGTCGCGCACGGGCCGCACGCCGAGCAGCCACAAAGCCTGCGCCACGCCCTCGCCCTGCGTCTTGATGTTGTCCAGCCCCCACAACACGAGCGCCATCGCGCGCGGCCAACGCCCGTGCTCGGCGCGGTGGCGTTCGAGGAGGAGGCGGACGACCCCCTCGGCGCGCGCGTAGGCCGTGCGCGAGGGGACGGCGTAGGGGTTGACGGCGTGCGTGTTGCGCCCCGTCGGCAGCACGCCGGGGTTCTGCACCACGTCCGCGCCGGGGCCAGGCTCGACGTACTCGCCGCGCAGGGCGCGCGCCAGACCGTCCAGCTCGCGGTTTGATTCGAGTTGCGTCTTCACGCGCGCCAGCAGGCGGAAGATTTTTTCCGACTCCTCCGCGGCGACGCGCGCCTCCGCCGCGAGCCAGCCGCACGCGCGCCCGACCCCCTCTTCGAGGAAGAGGGCGACGGCCCGGCGCACGACCGCGTCCACCCTCTCGCGCCCGCGCACACTCTCCTCGCCGCGGCCTTCGAGGAGGCGGCCGAAGTCGCCGAGGCCCAGCCCCTCGGCGACGAGGTCGGGCAAAGCCCGCGCGCCGTGCTCCGGCCTCTCGAACGACGCGACCATCCGCAACAGGTCGGCGCACTCCGGCCCGGACGCGGCCCGGCCGAAGACGTGCAGCCCCGTCGGGATCAGGCGCTGCTCGATCTCCACCACACGCTCGTAGAGTTCGAGCACGCGCCGATCCCTCTCTTCACCGGAAGCGGCGGCGGGAAGCTGTGTCGGTTGCTCGCTCATCAGGTCATCGTTTCAGC
>JALZHT010000115.1 GCA_030860645.1 Acidobacteriota bacterium | reverse complement strand
CGGCACCGACCGCCTCTACATGCTCAAACTCAGCCGCCACGATCTCTTCCGCATCCACGCCGCCACACACGATGCGCTGGAGCGCAGGCTGGACCCTGTCATCTGAAGAACGAGGGGGTTGCCGGCATGAGGCGCCTGTGTGGAACAGTTCTAGCACTCAGCGGGCGGGGCCGGCGTGCCTTACTCTCGAACTGAAGACACGGCCCACGACCTGCTACAGGAAGAACCATTACATGCGTTTCATCACCCACGCGTGCCGAACCACCCTCTTCGTCGCCCTCGCGTCGCTGCCCCTGAGCGCGCAACGGGCGAAGGGGACGGTGACCGTGACCGGCCGGGTCAGCGCCGTCGCCGCCGTGTCTGCCAAGTCAGCCGCACGGGTCGTGAAAGGCGACGCGCAAGTCTCCACGCAGGCCGTCGGGGCGCACGAGCTTGTCATTTCACTGTCCGGCCCGCGCGGCGGCGAGACTCAGATAGAGATCCCGGTTCAGCTCCGCTCGAACGTCGCCTTTGCCTTAATCGCCTCGTGCGCGTCGGAGGGGGCAGTGCCCTCCGGCTTGTACGTCATCGAGGTGGGCAGAGCGGGCGCCTTCGTCTACCCCGGCGCGGCGGGGCGCGTGGAAGTCCCATCTGTGTTTGACGGCCGCCCGGGCACACGCACCCCCGGAGCGGTAAGCCGGAGCTATCGTCCCCCGCCACGATCCTAACCGGCCCGCCCATCTCGATGAGCGGGACGTTAAACTCGCAGGGCAACATGATCGAGGTCATGTTGCGCGTCGTGCTCACGGCACCCGACTCCGGAAACGGCTGGCACGCCGAGTTGAAGGTCTCGGCCACACCGCGCGTAGGGGCAGAATGGTCTACGCTCTCCGCTCCGGATAGCTCAACTCACGAATGAACATTAATGTCATAGGGGGTGCCGTCCGCTCGCTGCTGTGCGCCGTCTACCTGCTCGGGTGCGCGCTGACACCGCACGGGCAAACAGCCGCTGCCGGCGAAAGGTCCGCGCTGCGGGAGAAGGACGTTCGGAGGGCGGAGAGGGTGCTGGAGAGGCTGCGGCTGCTGGGCAACGCCGCCGCGGCGCAGGAAGGCGGGGACGGCTTCCGCGACCTCGCCCGTAAATCCTACCCCGGCCTCTTTGTGACCGTTGCCGACATGCGTCAGAGCGACCTGAAGACGGACCTCGGCACGGCCGTGTTTCTGTACGAAGATGTGAGCCGGGCTTGGACGGCGGTGGGGAACTCGACTGCCTACTGTGAAGGCGAGAGGCCGGACGTGTACCGCCCGCTCTGCCTCCGCCTCGGGGGCGGCACGGCGCGGCACCTGCTCCTCGCCAAGGCCCGGCTGCACTTCCGCTGGGCCGAGGCCGTCGTGAAGACGTACCGGGGCGGGGGCGACGCGGAGACCTCACGCCTCCTGTCCGAGATGAAGGCCGCGCGGGAGCATGACCTCCTCATCGCTGCGCGCGTCTCGGAGACGTTGAAATCTCTGGAAGGGATGGTTAACACCTCGTCCACTTATGCCGATTATCTGGAGCACCGCGTCGCGGCGAAGGTCAGCTTCGAGACGTTAGAGACCGAGTTCTCCGACGCGCTCGGCCGCGCCGGGGCGCTGCTCGGCTGGATGCCGCGCAGCCCCGTCTATTATTGCCTATCGAGCGCGTGGCGGAGCTACAGGGACGGGCTGTTCTGGTACCGGAAGGTCCATAGCTCAAAAAAGATGGTGGTGTCGGCCGCCGCCGGTTTCGGGCGCGACCCGCTGAAAGAGCTGCGGCTGGACGCCGAGCAAGTCGGCTACACCGTGGTAACTAACTGGAAGGCGGCCGCGAAATATACGCGCCTAGCGGAGCAGTCCCTGTCGGGGGCGGCACGCTGATGGCTCGCGCCCGACTGCGAGGCTCTATGTGCGATAGCGCAGCATTAACTCATACGCTCCGAATCCCAACCCCTGACGTGGTCATGCGCAGAAGTTTAGCAGGGCCTCGGTAAACCAGCGGTAAAGGCCGGACACTTAAAGCCGCGCCCGGCCGTTGCCATTTGACGCCCTTATGTCCGACTAGGTCTTGGGACACCTTCGAGCGTCTCGTCAGGGAGGACAGCCGCCGTCGGGGTCATGATCGCACTTGCCCAAGGGGCCACACCGCGTTCGCACCTGATGACGGTGATGAGTGACATCAGGTATGATACGGCCGTGGCCTGCGCACCCTCACCGCCCGCTTCTCCTTGCCCCGGCGGCCGCAAAGCCTCGGAGGAATAATCCGGCCCCTTCGCCGTCAGACAGACCTCTCGTTACAGGGAGCGTTAGACCGAGCGCGTCGTTCCCGTGCCGGTCGGAGAGCACCATCAAGCCCGCATGGCCTTCACCGGTAACCTCAACGCCGTCGCGCTCACTGATATCGTGCAGCTCGTCGGCATTGCGCAGAAGTCCGGCACGCTAACCGTCGTTACGGGGCGGGGGCGTTTCACGGTTCTCTTCCGCGGCGGCTACGTCGTCGACGCCTCGGCCGTACGCTTTGCGCGGGCCGCGACCGAAGGCGGCGGGGCGCAGGGCAAGGAGTTGCGCCTGCGCGCCAACCTCACGGGCGACCCGTCGAAGGGCATGAGCCTCGAAGAGATGGCGGGGAAGATCTTCCGCCTCGGGGCCGGCTACTTCAACTTCCAGGCGGGCGAGCCGCAGACGGATTCGATCGCCGCGCTCGACGTCTCGGGGCTGCTGCTCGAAACGTTCCGCCAGCACGACGAGGCCGTCCGCGACGGCGCGCCCCCGGCGAACGACTACGAAGCGCTGCCGGGCGAGGAGCCGGGGCCGGAGGGGGTACTCGACGCGGACGCGAGCTCCGCGCCGGCGAAGCCTAGCGCGCTGCGCCACCTCCACGCCCTCCTGAAAACCCACGCGGAAGAATCCGGCGCTCATGACCTCGTCGGGCTCGTGCTGGAGGCGGCGCGGCAGGTCTTCGACCGCGCGCTCCTGTTCGAGGTCGGCGACGAGGAGTTGCGCGGCGTCGCCGGGTACAGCGCCGACCACGGGGAGGGCGGACTGCCTGACGCCGCGCTGGCCGCGGTCAGAATCCCCCGGTCAGTGCATTCACCGCTCCAGGACGTGGTCGAGGCGAAACACATCGGCATCGGGGAGGCGTCGGCCCAGTGGTGGCAGAGCTACATGCCGGCGGAGTTCGGCCCGCGCCCGGAGATGGAGTACGTGGCGCTGCCGGTGGTGGCCTGCGGTAGCTGCGTCATGGTGCTCTACGGCGACACCTACGCGCACCGCGAGTTCGCCGACCCGCTGCGGGCGCTGGAGGTCGTCTGTAAGCACGTCGGGGTGCTGGTGGAGAACGAGCGGCTGCGTGCCGCGCGGCCGGCCGGGAGGAAGCCGTGGCGCGCGCACCTCTTCGGCTCACGACGCGGCCGGGCCTGACGCCGCCGGCCCGAGCCCTCACGCCCGAAGGGCGGCCGCCTCCGCGCGCGACGCTCCTAAACCCTGATGAGCTTCAGGAAGTCGCGCGTCAGGTCGGGGTCGAGCTCGCGCCCGGCCATCGCCTCCAGCTCGGCTCAGGATGCCGCGCGAAGCAAAGCTCTACCCGTATTTCGTCGCCGTTACCGGGCTCGCCGCCTTCGCGCTGCTCGCCGTCTCGCTCTCGCTCGGGGTGATCCTCACCGGGTGCGTGGTGCTCGCCGCAGGGATCGTGCTGCGGCTGCTCGTCCGCGGCGGCCACGGGTAGGAGAGCCGTTCCCGCGGAGCCGAAGCGTGCGATCTGCCCCCCACTCGAACTTGCGCTGAGGTTAGAGTGTGTAGGTTGTTCTTCTATAGGAAGGATTTTCGAACCTAGAGGGTATCTGAAAAGCCGGGTTTTGTAAGCTCTGCGGATGAACCGCAAGGCTTACGCGACCGATTTAATCAACGCGGAGTGGGCGCTGCTCGCCCCCTTCATCGGACTTGCACTCGCTGGAATATACGACCTCGCCTGGACGCGCTGACCCTTTTCTGTCGCGTTAACGGGCGGGGTCGTCGCGCACAATCTGCGGCGGCTTCCAAGTTTGCGTGACGCTCACCGGCGGCTCCGGGACGTACACCCGGAGAAGCAAATAGAACTCGTCATCAGTCCCGCCGGGCGATTGCAGCCAGTAGCTTCCCTTCGGGAGTTCATCCGGTCGGTCGCTTTGAATCAGAATAGTCATGCCGCCGGACGAATCCCGGTCTTGATACTCTGGGTAATAACTATTGACTGTGTAATTGCTGGAGCCGGGAACCAGGTTGTAGGTTAAGTTATACAGCGTGAGCGACCAGAAGCCATGCTTCGTAGTATCGCACGGCGGGAATTCGCTCTCCTTGAAAGTTAGGGAGTAGCGATACTGCCCGCTCAGCGTTATACCGCCACTGTCGGTGAAGACATTTAGATAGACCCCCTCGGCCGGGTCATGGGCACAAATGCCTCCCAGCGATTGCAGCGCGGCGCGGGTGATGAAGTCGCTGTTCTGACCCGCCCGCCCTATGTCGGTCGGCGGGTACGTCCAGCCGTTGACGGTTTTCCCACGGCCTTTGGTCATCTTCTTGACCATCGCCAGGCCGTCCTCGGCGGCGCGCTGAAGTCCTAAGCGTGTCGCCTCAGATTGGTCGTCCAGATTCTGATTAGGGCCTATGCCTACCGTCGCAAAAAGTTTGAGTATCTGCTCCTGGTTAATGCCGGGGGGCACCCCGGGCGGGTTCTCGGTCATCGCCCCGTTCATGGTTTTCCAGGCGCCGGCGGTGTTGTTGTAATCAACCCCGTAGGGCACCATGACCTTCGACGGCCGCGGTGGCGGCGTGTTCGGCCAGTCGGAAAGCGGCGTCAAAAGGTACTGCTGCTGTATTGCCGTGGCCTTACCCAAATCTTCCTGGCTGGTGTCGTTGATGGCGGTGCGCCCGAGCAAGAAAACGGTCGCTGTGCGCGAACGCGGAAGGACATCCAATACATCCTCCGGCACCTGTCCGTTCCAGCCGGGGCCGGCGATCAGAAAATTGCCGGCCCGCACGCCGGTGGAGCGGGTGCCGACGTAGGCGAAATTGTCCGCGTCCATGCACACCATCTGGATGCAGTAATAGCGATCTACAACCTCCGGCACGGAAAGCACGACGGGGTCATGCGCCACGTCCAGCCACGCCGTCGAATAAATGGTATCGCAATTGGGGCTGCCACCCGTCTGGTCGTCCGGGGTCGCGATTTTGCCTACGTGGTGAAACGAGTTGATCGGAGCATATAGATCCGGCAGCCCCTTTTCTTCGCTCAGTTTTTTGCCGCCGGGACTGGCCCACAGCCAACGCAACTGGGCGTTGTAAATCCAGGGGAAACCATAAATATAAGCCTGTATCCCGAGCGAATAAGCGTATTCTTCTTCCCATTCGCCGGTTTGGGACAACGTTCTTTGCGGCAGGTCGAAGGAGAAATTACTAACGTCCACGGTTGTCGAATGGTCAGTCATTGTTAATTCCTTTGCTCCGGGTTTTGTTGCTTAAATATTCCGAGATTCGCTCTCGCGAGATGTTCTCGAACGAGGCCGCACATGTCATCGCTGCCTCGGCGCCGGCACGGGCGTGAGCTCTACTATTGACTGATGGCCTTGCGCCAAGTAGTAGAACCTCCCGTCGAAGCCCGGGCCGACGGTCGAGCCGTTGAAATGCGGGTCGAGCCAGGCGCTGCTCGCGACCTCTTCGCCGGTCGCCGCGTCGCGCCAGACGACCTGATCCCCGTCCGACGAGTCGTAGTTAGTCCCGACGACCTGCCTGTTACCGGCGTCTCCGCACAGCGCCAGGAAGCAGAACATCCGTTGCGGGCGTTTCCACTTGGTCGTGAAGCCCCCCTGCTGCGGGTTGAAGTCGAGGCAGACGAGCATCTCGGCCTTCCAGTCGGCGGTGTAGACCCGCATGTTCTCCGGGTCGACCGCGGCCTTGGAGCCGACCTGGCTCATCGGATAGCCTTCGAGCGGCATGTGCGTGAAGGTTTTACTGCTGTCATAGATGTTGATGGCCCAGACGGTGAACGGCTCCATCGACGACAGGAAGCCGTCGTTCTGGATGATCACCCAGTCGCCCATGATGGCCGGGGCCGTGCCGGGCGTGCCCGTCCCGGCGTAAGGCACCGGCCCCCACTTCTCATCGAGCACGAACTCGCCGCCAGTGAAGATATAGCGCCAGAGCTTTTGCAGGCCGGGGCAGTACACGTAGTCGACGCCGTCGTGCCGCTCGGTCGCGATGCGGCTCAGGATAAAATCCACTGCCGAAGTCTGCGTGATGATGCGCGGCTCCGCGGACTTCGTATCCACGGCGACCAGATACGACGGAATCTTGTGGTAGGCGGCGCAGGCTATGCCCATGTTCGTCGTCATCGTGCTTTGGTGGCACGGCTTGCCGCGCTCCAGTGACTTGGTGAAGATGACGCCATCGGGCGAGACGACGAAGCCGTTGTAGGCCGCCCCGCCTTTGTAGTCCTCCCCGCCCGGATGACCGTGCTGCGGCAGAGACAGTTGAAGGGCTTCCCCCGTCCCGGCGTCCACCTTAGCGAGCAGGTTGCCCGCCACGGCGTAGACGTGTCCGTCCCCCAGCACCGCCATCGCCCCCGGGTAGTTCCAGTGGTGGGGCAGCCGCAGGTGCGTGCGCCAGACTTCGGCCAGCGAGTCGGCGTCGAGCTTCGCCACGTAGGCGCCTCCGCTTTCGCTGACGTAGCCGCCGTAGGCGAAAAGCTCGCCGCGGTCGCGCGTGGAGACGTTGTAGAGCAGCGGGTAGCTCCCAGAAGTGTAGCGCGCGTTCAGTGCTACCTGTTTCGAGCCGGCGGTCTCCCCGACCGCGGGGGTCCCGCGAAAGAGTGACGTGCGCGCCGAGTCATAATGCTCCGAGGGGTTCGGGGTGTCGTACCCGGTTGAGGAGTTGTCAGAGGGGTTTGGTGTGGTCATGTTTCCCCTACACGTGCATCACCTGCCGCGGCACGTTCAGGTGAGCTTCGGCTGTGAACTGACGCTGTGAGGTAAGGAGCGGCGCTCGCAAATACCCGTCCGAGAAAGACGCGGTGTTCGTACGAAACAGAGGAACGCGAAGGAACATGAGACCGACGAAGGGTCAACTTTCGCCGGCATAACGTCGGTGAAAACAAGTGGAGGATATTCCCGCCCCGTAACCGGTGTCAACGACTTTTCGGGAAACCGTAAAGGCTTGAACTGAGATCAGCAGCCTTTCAGCAAGTTCTTCTGATTGATTGCGCTCTCCGACTTAGTGACACATAAACACTTCCTTACGTGCTTTTAGCGTCTAGGTTATGGGTTCACGAAGGAATTGGATGAAGCGGCTGGTCGCCACTGCGTGGTGACATAATGCTCCAACAATGTGCGGCATCCGACCGCAGGAAGGAGTAAGTACCAGCCATGGACTACATCGGTATCGACCTCCACAAGAACTCCAGCCAAGTCTGCGTCCTTACAGATGACGGCGAACTCATCGAGCGCCGCATCAAGACTGACAAAGAGAGTTTCGACAAGCTGTTCGCCGACACGCCGCCGGCGCGCATCCTAGTGGAAGCCTCGACTGACAGCGAGTGGGCGGCGCGCCAGCTCGAAGCCTTGGGCCACGAGGTCGTCGTCGCCGACCCTAACTTCGCGCCGATGTACGCCACCCGTGACCGCCGCATCAAGACCGACAGGCGGGACGCGCGTGCACTGTGCGAGGCGTGCCGCTTGGGCGCTTACCGCCCGGCACACCACACCTCAGACCGGCAGAGGGACGTCAGGGCTCACCTCGCGGTGCGCGAGACTCTCGTCCGCACCCGCTCCAAGTACATCTCGCTCATCGGCGCACTGGCGCGGCGTGAGGGCTGCCGCATCGAGGCCGGCCCGTCGCCGAGCTTCGCCCGCCGGGTGGAAGCGGCGGGGCTGCCCGCGCACACGCTGGCGCAGGTCGAGCCGCTGCTCCTCATGCTCAAGGCCCTTAATGAACAGATTAAGGCAGCCGACAAGCGCCTGGAGGAGATCGCCAAAGCGGACGAGGTGGTGCAAAGGCTGTGCAGCGTGCCCGGAGTGGGGCCGGTGGTCGCCATGACGTTCGCCGCCACCCTCGATGATGCGTCGCGATTCCTCGGGGCCAAGCACGTCCGCTCTTACCTCGGGCTACGGCCGGGAACCCCTGACGCCGGAACTGGCCGACGAGATCGCCGCCACGGCCGGGGAGGTCATGGCCGAACTGGCCGACCACGGCGGCGACGAACTCGCGAGGCACGTCATCGAAGAC
>JALZHT010000737.1 GCA_030860645.1 Acidobacteriota bacterium | reverse complement strand
GCCCCCGACCGGCCCGGCCGCCTCGACCGCGCCCGGCGCGGCGGCCGCGCGGTTGCTTTTCCCCGCCGCGATGCTAAGATAAAGCGCGTCGTCTAAACACGCCCCCGTCCAAGCATTCCTGACGTTTCGAGGACTCCCCCGCGGGAGACTTGTGACACCTGCGCGCCGACCCGGCCGGGCGCGCGAAGCCGAGGACCGAAGATGGCGGAACCGAACGCTTCTACCCACACGGACGAGCGCCGCATCGTTAGACTCCTGACGACGCGGCGCGACGAGATTCTCAACCTCTGGATCAAGGAGCGGCTGGAAGCCGACGAGTTCCGCGACGAGCTGATCCCGAAGAAGGATTTACGCCAGCAGTCGCTCCAGGTCATCGAGATGCTCGCGCAGGCCATCAACGACTCGGGCGGGGCCGACTTCGAGGACGGGGCCTTCGACGACCTCCGCGCCTACCTCAACGAGCTGGCCCACAACCGCGCCGTCAAGGGCTACACGCCGATGGAGAACGCGACCTACGTGCTCGCGCTCCGCAACGTCGTCATCCCGCTCCTGGCCGAGGAGCTGGAGAACGACGCCTCGGCGCTCATCCGCGAGGCGAACTACTTCACGCGGCTCTTAGACAAGTCCGGCCTCATCATGGTCGAGACCTTCATCCGCTCGCGCGAGGAGATCATCCGCCAGCAGCGGGCCGACATGCTGGAGCTCTCGACGCCGGTCATCAAGGTCTGGGACAAAATCCTGACGCTCCCGATCATCGGCACGCTCGACTCGCGCCGCGCGCAGATGATGATGGAGGCGCTCTTGCAGAAGGTCGTCGAGACCGGCAGCACAATCGCCATCCTCGACATCACGGGCGTGCGGACGATGGACACGCTCGTCGCCAACCACCTCATCAAGACCGTCACGGCGGCCCGGCTGATGGGCGCGCGCTGCATCCTGACCGGCGTCAGCCCGGCCATCGCGCAGACGATGGTGCAGCTCGGCATAGACCTCACGCAGATCACCACGCGCGCGCAGATGTCGGACGGCATCAAGCTCGCGCTGGAGATGAGCGGGCGCACCGTCGTCCCCACGAAGGCGCTGGCACGGATGCAGAACGGCAACGGCGACGGCCTCCAGCAGACGCTCAAGCAGACCGAGCAGATCATCACGACGGGCGAGAAAGACAGGGAGAAAAGCCGTGAATCGTGAATCGTGAATCGTCAATCGAAAAGACAGCTTCCGGGCCGCGTCCCGCTTTAACATCCAAGAGTTTCTCAATCACGATTCACGATTCACGATTCACGGCTTTTGAGGTGAGCTATGGAAGGAACGCAACGCATCCCCATCCTGAAGGTCGGGCGCGTGCTGATCGTGCCGATCCAGGTGGACATGGACGACCAGACGGTGATCCACCTTCAGGAGCGCATCCTGACGGAGCTGGAGCGGACGGGCGCGCGCGGCGTGCTCATTGACATCTCGCTCTTGGAGATGGTCGACTCCTTCATCGGGCGCGTGCTCTCGGACATCGCGGCGATGGCGCGCATCATGGACGCGCGCACCGTGGTCGTCGGGATGCAGCCGGCCGTCGCCATCACGCTCGTCGAGCTGGGGCTGGAGCTGCGCGGGGTGGACACGGTGCTGAACGTGGACGAGGGCATCCGGCTCCTGCGCAGCGAGTTCGGCATCGACGACGAGAGCGACGAGTCTGCGGGCGAGAGGGAATGGGGCGCGCTTGCCGAGCAGATCAATCGCTCTTGAGAACGACGGCGACGTGGCGGTCGCCCGCGGCGAGGCGCGGCGGATAGCCGCTTCGCTGGGCTTCCGCGTGATCGACCAGACGCGGCTCGCCACCGTCGCCTCGGAGCTGGCGCGTAACGTCGTCAAGTACGCCAAGCGGGGCCGCATGATCGCGCAGCCCTTCGCCGGGCCGACGGGCCGCCAGGGCCTCCGGCTCATCTTCGAGGACGAAGGCCCCGGCATCCCCGACGTCGAGGCCGCCATGCGCGACGGCTTCTCCACGGGGCGCGGCCTCGGCAAGGGCCTGCCCGGCTCACGCCGCCTCGTTGACGACTTCCGGATCGAGTCCGAGGTCGGCCGCGGCACGCGCGTGACGGTGGTGCGCTGGCTCTGAAGAGGCGGATGCTGGACGCCAGATGTCAGATGTTAGTTAACACAATGTGACTGACATCTGACATCTGGCGTCTAGCATCTTTCATCATGCGGGACTTTCATTCACAGGCCATCAAGGACGAGGCGCAGGTGGGGGGGGCGCGGCGGGCCGTGCACCGGTACGCGTCGGTGCTGGGGTTCACGGAGGACGCGCTGGCGGAGTTGGACATCGTCGTGCAGGAGATCGGGACGAACGCGGCGCGCTACGCCGCGGGCGGCGGCTGCCTGCACTGGACGACGACGCTGGGCGACGAGACGGGGCTTGAACTCTTCTACTGCGACCAGGGGCCGGGCATCCTCGACCTCGACCGCGCCTTCCGCGACGGCGTCTCGTCGGGCGGCGGCCTCGGCACCGGCTTCGGCGCGATGCGCCGCCTCCTCGACGAGTTCGACGCCTACTCGACCGTCAAGGGCACGACCCGCCGCCTCTCGAACCCGCGCCGCACGACGCACGGCACGGCGCTGCTCGGCCGCAAGTGGGGCACGCC
>JALZHT010000736.1:1600-2640 GCA_030860645.1 Acidobacteriota bacterium | reverse complement strand
GCCTCGCGCGGCTCCACGCGCGCGTCACCGACCGCCAGGGCCGCGCCATCCACGGACTGACCGCGCGCGACTTCGCCGTCACGGAGGACGGCGTCGAGCGCGCCGTGCGCGAGGTCACGCCCTCGACCGCGCCCTTCAACCTCGTGCTCCTGCTCGACGTCTCGGGCAGCGTCGAGGAGCGTTTGGACTTCATCCGCAAGGCGGCGCTCGACTTCGTCAACACGGCCGGCCCGCAGGATCAGATCGCGGTGCTGAGCTTCCGCGACGACGTGCAGCTCATCTCCGAGTTCACGGCCGACCGCCGGCTCCTCGCCCAGCGCATTAAAGACATCCAGGCCGGCGGCGCGACCGCCCTCTACGACGCGCTGGCCTACTCGCTCGTGCACACGCTGAAGCCGCTGCGCGGCCAGCGCACGGGCGTCGTCGTCCTCTCCGACGGCGACGACAACCGCTCGTTCCTGACGCTGGCTTCGATCCTCGAAGCCGTCATCGAGTCGGGCGCGGTCGTCTTCCCGCTCTACGTCCCCTCGGGCCTGATCCCTTCGGCGTCCGCGCCGCAGCCGCTCACGACGCTCGACCCCGTCCGCACCCGATACCTTTCGCTCACGTCGCGCGCCGACGAGGAGGGCCGCCGCCTCGCCGAAATCTCCGGCGGGACCTACTACCCGATCACGCGGCTCGAACAGTTGCAGCGGGCCTACGACGACGTGGTGACGCAGTTGCGCACCTCCTACACGATCACCTACGAGTCAGGCCCCGAGGCGAAGGCCACCTCGCGCGTGCGGGTGAAGGTGGCGCGCGACGGCGCGTCGGTGCGCCTCAGCCCGGCCGTCGGCGTGGCGGCCACGACGAGCGCGACGGCCGGCCCGTAAGCGGGGGCGGAGATTTTCAGAGCAAGGGGAAGAGATGTTCAAGGCGAAAGGCGAAGGGCGAAGGGCGAGAGGCAAGCGGCGGGGCCTGTCACTTTTGATTTTTGCCTTTTGCCTTTCGCCTTTCGCCTTCTCGCCGTTCGGCCGCGCGCAGGACGCGCGGCCTCAGAC
>JALZHT010000736.1:0-1590 GCA_030860645.1 Acidobacteriota bacterium | reverse complement strand
GCCTCAGACTCCACAGCCGACGCCGACGCAAACGCCGACGCCAACTCCTAGTCCGGCTCCCGCGCCCGAGCCGACTCCGACTCCCTCCCCCGGCCCGCCGCCGGACGCGGACGAGGAGGTCGAGCGCGTCGAGACCGATCTGACGAACGTCCTGCTGACGGCCGTGGATAAGAACCGCCGCTTCGTGACGACGCTCACGCAGGCGGACGTGCGCGTCCTCGAAGACGGCGTGCCGCAGCAGGTGCTCGCCTTCGAGCGCGAGACGGACGCGCCGCTCTCGCTCGCGCTGCTCGTCGACGCCAGCGCCTCGCAGGAGCGCGTGATGAAGGACGAGCAGGCGGCGGCGCGCGACTTCGTCGCCTCGGTGCTGCGCCCCGAGAAGGACTCGGCGGCCGTCCTCTCCTTCACCGGCGTCACCCGCCTCGAACAGCCGCTCACGAGCGACACGAACAGGCTCAACGCCGCCATCGACCGCCTCAAGATCGAGTACACCCTCAACAGCCCCGCCTGCGAGGACGACGAGACGCCCGAGGAGGTCAAGCTGCGCTGCTACACGGCCGCCTGGGACAGCGTCGCGCTGACGGTGCGCGAGGTGCTCGCGCGCACGCCCGAGCGCACGCGCCGCGCCATCATCCTCCTCTCCGACGGCGACGACACGAGGAGCCGCCTGCGCCTCCACCACGCCGTCGAGGAGGCGGTGCGCGGCAACGCCGTCGTCTACGCCGTCGGCATCCGCGACCGCGACTTCCCCGTCGGCGAGCTGCGGCGCGACAACCTGCGCCGCCTCGCCGAGGAGACGGGCGGGCGCGCCTTCTTCCCCAAGAGGCGCGAAGACCTCGCCGCCGCCTTCGACCAGATCGAGCAGGAGCTGCGCTCGCAGTACCTCGTCTCCTACGCGCCCGCCAACCGCGCCCGCGACGGCCGCTTCCGCAAGATCGAAATCGAAGTCACCAACCCCGCCCTCCGCAAACAGAAACTCCGCCTCCTCTACCGCCAGGGCTACTACGCCCGCGCCGCCGCGGCGGAACAAACGAAAAATTAACCACGGAGACACGGGGGCACAGTTTTTACAGATCGCCTTCGCCGTGCCTCTGTGTCTCCGTGGTTAATTTCGTGTATCCTCTCCGGCAGCAAGATGACCAGACCCCTGCTCATGTCTTTGTTCGACGAGGCGGAGCGCCGGCCGCTGACGGTCTCGGAGCTGACGGCGCAGGTGCGCGGCGCGCTGGAGAATCGGTTCGCGGCCGTGTGGGTCGAGGGCGAGATTTCGAACTTCCGCGCGGCCTCGTCGGGCCACTGGTACTTCACGGTCAAGGACGAGTCGGCGCAGCTACGCGCCAAGTGCTTCCGCGGCGTCAACGGCCGCATCCGCTTCCGCCCGTCCGACGGCCTGCTGGTGCGCGCCCGCGGCCGGCTCACCGTCTACGAGCCGCGCGGCGAGTACGAGCTGTTGGTCGAGGCGCTCGACCCCGTCGGCGCGGGGGCGCTGCGGGTGGCCTTCGAGCAGTTGCGCGACCGGCTCGCCGCCGAGGGGCTGTTCGACGAATCGCTCAAGCGCGAGCTGCCGCTTCTGCCGCGGCGCGTCGGCGT
>JALZHT010000735.1 GCA_030860645.1 Acidobacteriota bacterium | reverse complement strand
CACCTGAATCGTCTCGCTCACCGCGCCGTCTTCGAGCGCGAGGTATGAGGTGTAGGGCGTGACGATGCCGTAGCGCGTGCCGAGGTCGGTGATCTCTTCGACCAATTCCTTCGCCTCGCCGTTCGTGCGCACCTGCTCCATCAGCCAGCCGACGCGCCGCGTGGCCCACAGCCGCGGCAGGAACTCGTTGCGCCCCTCGTTGAGCGGGAAGCTCAGGCCCTCGTAGACGAACGAGCGCTCGCGGCCGCCCGTCCGGCCCGTCAGGCGCAGGTTGACGCCGCGCAGGTCGGACGCGTTGCGGTAGCGGCCGACGAGCGTCACCTGCCCGCCGCGGAAGATGTCGGGCAGCTCGCGCGGGTAGACGAGGTCGGCCTCGACGCCGCCCATGTCGAGCGCGAGGGCGGTCAGGACGGGGTGGTTAATCTTCGTGAAGAAGTTCGAGACCTTCACTTCGAGGTCTTCGCGCGGCTCGACGTACTCGGCGACGCCGCCGTTCTCCGCCGCGAGCTTGTCGAGCAGGGCCGTGTTCACGTCGTAGCCGACGCCGAACGTGAAGAGGCGCACGCCCGCGACCCGCGAGCGGCGCGCGTTCTCGACGATGCGCTCGACGTTCGTCTCGCCGACGGTCGGCAGCCCGTCCGTCATGAAGACGAGGATGCGCGGGCGGTCGCTCTGGTCGAACTGGCGCAGCGCCGCGAGCAGCGAGTCGTTGATGTTCGTCCCGCCGACGGGCCGGAGCTGCTCGATGAACGCCTCGCCGCGCGCGCGCCCCGCGGCGTCGGCCTGGACGAGGCCCGCGGCCATCAAATGCTCCTCGCCCGCGAAGTTGATGACGTTGAAGCGGTCGCCGTCGCGCAAGGAGCGGACGCCGAAGAGGAGCGCGGCGCGCGCCTTCTCCATCTTCCCGGCCTGCGCCATCGAGCCGGAGGTGTCGAGCACGAAGACGATGTCTTTGGCCGTGTGCTCCTGCTCGGAGGCGGCGTCCTTCGGCGAGATGGTGAGGAGGAAGAAGCCCTGACGGCCCGGCTCGCGGTGCGTCAGCAGCGTCATGCCGAAGTCGGAGTCCGAGAGCGTGTAGAAGAGTTGGAAGTCCTGCGGCTCCTGCCCCGGCTTCGACTCGAAGGAGACCGCGGCGCGCCGCTCGTTCTTGCGCGAGGTCTCGATCTCGTGGCTCGGCGAGTAGACGTTTCTGACCGGCTCGCGCGCCTCGACCTCGACGCGGCCCGAGACCGTGCCGACAATCGGCGCGACGTTGCGCCCCGTGCCGAGCGGGTAGCGGTAGGCGACCGTGCCGGCCTCGGCCTTCAGCACTTGCGTGTAGGTGAGTTCGAGTTTCTTGTCCGAGCGCGGCGGGATGGGGAAGATGCTGGCCTGGAAGAGGTCGCGGCCGGCGTATTCGAGCAGGCCGGGGTCGCGCTGGCGGCGGACGATCTCGTCGTAAATGCGGCGCGCCTCCTCGCGCGAGCGCACCTCGCCGACGAGGCGGCGGTCGCCGTCCCAGATGGCGAACTCGGAGATTGAGGCCGTCTCGGGGATGGGGAAGAAGTAGGTGCCTTCGAGCGTGGCGTCGGTGTCGTTGCGGAAGACCTGCTCGACGTGCGTGGTCGCCACCTGCCCGGCGATCTTCGTCTCGACCTTGATGGACTTGACGGGCAGCGCCCGCGGAAGCTGCACGGGGCGCGGCGGGACGGGGCAGCGGTGGCAGGGGCCGGGCACGATGACGCCCTGCGCGTTGGCCGTCGCCGTCAGCAAGGCCAAAAGCATCAGGCCGCACACGAGGCTCAGAAGGTCTCTCAGGTTCCGCATGACACTCTCCTCGAAAAACTCTCCTCGGCGATTCCGGGCGGGCCGCGAAACAACCCGGCCCGCCTGCCTGTAGAACGCCCGCCCCCCCGGTTCTTGCATAATCGCTACGGCCGTTAACTCCGAAGACGGCGGAAGGCGGAAGGGTTGCCCTCGGGGCCGTGAATCCGCCCCGTCCGCGCGCCGGAGACAGCGGTGACGTAAAAGGCAAAAGGCAACCGCGGAAGATGGAAAGGACGGCGATTCCCGTCTCTCTTTTGTGCCTTTTGCCTTTTGAAATTAGCCTTTTGCCTCGACGCCTTTTCACGTCTCGCGCAGGCGCGGGTGGCGGACGGCCACCCAGAGGACGAAGAGGGCGATGACGAGGCCGCAGGAGGCGAGCGTCGCGGGCGCGCCGTAGGACTTGGCGGCCGCGCCCGCGAGCAGGCTCCCGAAGGGCATCGAGCCGATGAAGGTCAGAATCCACATGCTCATCACGCGGCCGCGCATCCGGTCGCTGATGAGCTGTTGCAGCAGCGTGTTGCCGACCGCGTAGAAGCAGACCGTCGAGCAGCCGACGGCGAATAGCAGCGGCAGCGCGAGCGCCGGCCGCCCCGCCAGCCCGAAGCCGACGAGCAGGAGGCCGGTCGAGAACGACGCGCCGAGCACGAACCGGCCCTTGCGCTCGATGTCGCCGAGGTAGGCGACGGCGAGCGCCCCGCACAGCGCGCCCGCCCCTGCCGTCCCCGTCATGAGCGACAGCCCCGCCTCGCCCCACCCGTACACGTCGCGCGCGAACACGGGCGCGAGCACGAGGTACGGCGTCCCGAAAAAACTGACCACCGCCGACGCCAGCAG
>JALZHT010000734.1 GCA_030860645.1 Acidobacteriota bacterium | reverse complement strand
GTCGTAGGCCGCGCCCGCCGCGCTGTGGACGGCGAGCGAGACGTTGAACTCGCCCGCGCCGAGCCAGCAGTCGAAGGCGAAGACGGCCTCGACCTCCTCGCCCGCGCCGACGACGCCCAACTCGATCTGCTGCTCCTTCGTGTTCGTGCCGTAGGCGTGGACGCCGTGGCGGTCGCGGACGAGGAAGCCGACGACCGCGTCGCCCGTCTCGCGCGCGAAGCGCACGCGCACGCGCAAGGTCAGCTCCGCGCCCGTCTCGACGACGAGGGCCGGCCGCCGCGTCGCGTCCGTCAGCTCGGCGCTCACGACCTCGGCCGTCCCGTCGCCGTGGCGGAAGGAGCAGGTGAGCGGCTCGCGGCTCTCGCCGGCCCCGCCTTCATCTACTTGCGCGGCGCGCTCGTCGTCGTAAGCCTGCTCGCGCTCCATGATGATCTTCTGGTAGCGGTTGAGCACGTCCGCCGGCCGCCCGTCGGCGACGACGCGGCCGGCGCTGAGAAGAATCGCGCGCGAGCAGAGGGCGCGGACGGCCGCCGCGTCGTGCGAGACGAAGAGCACGGTCGCGCCGCGCTCCTGTAGCTCCTTGATGCGGCGCAGGCAGCGGTGCTGGAAGACGGCGTCGCCGACGGCCAGCGCCTCGTCTATGACGAGGATGTCCGGCTCGACGCTGGCCGCGACGGCGAAGGCGAGGCGGACGAACATCCCCGAGGAGTAAGTCTTGACGGGCTGGTGGATGAAGGGGCCGATCTCGGCGAAGCGCTCGATGTCGGGCAAAAGCCGCTCGGTCTCGCGGCGCGAGAGTCCGAGGAGCGCGGCGTTGAGGTGGACGTTCTCGACGCCGGTGAACTCGGGGTCGAAGCCCGCGCCGAGTTCGAGCAGGGCGGAGACGCGCCCCTCGCGGTAGACGCTGCCGTGCGTCGGCTCCAGCGTCCCGGCGATGATCTGGAGGAGCGTGGACTTGCCGCAGCCGTTCGGCCCGACGATGCCGGTCGTCGTGCCGCGCCCGACCTCGAAACTCACGTCGCTGAGTGCCCAGAACTCGCGGTGGCGCTTCCAGCGGCCGCGCGTCAGCGACTCGGTCAGCCGGTCGCCCGGACGATTATAAATCCGGTACTGCTTCGAGACCGCCTCGACGCGCAGCGCCACACCCATGCGCGGCAATGTAACAGAGTGCGGAAGGCGAAGGCCAGAAGGAAGTAGGCGGTAGATGCCTGGGTCGCGCCCCCGCGCGGCCCTGCCTAGACAACGCTAGGTGGGCGTGTTAGCTTCCACGCGCCCGCGGGCCGCGCCGCCTTTCGCCTACAGGAGCCTTTATGAGCGACCGCCCTTTGTGCTTCGTCCTCATGCCCTTCGGCCAGAAGAAAGACCCGGCCGGCGGGCCGGACATAGACTTCGACCGCATCTACGAGGACGCCGTCCGCCCCGGCATCGAGGCCGCCGGGATGGAGCCGATCCGCGCCGACGAGGAGCGCACCGGCGGCCGTCTCCACCGCGCGATGTTCGAGCGCCTCCTGCTCTGCGACTTCGCCATCGCCGACCTGACGACCGCCAACGCCAACGTCTTCTACGAACTCGGCGTGCGCCACGCCGCGCGCCCGGCCACCACCCTGCCGATCTTCGCCGGCCACCGGACGCCGCCCTTCGACGTGAACTACCTGCGCGCGCTCCCCTACGAGCTGGCCGAGCGCAACCGCCTCGGCCCGCGCGAGGCCGGGCTGCTCCGCGACGCTTTAACCAGGAGGCTCACCCAACTGCGGGAAGTGGCGCGCGAGGACGCGGTCGCCGACAGCCCCGTCTTCCAACTGCTGAAGGACGAGTACAACGAGCCGGACATCGCGCGGCTCAAGACCGACGTCTTCCGCGACCGCGCGCACTACTCGGCCGGGCTGAAGCGGCGGCTCGCCGACGCGCGCGAGGCCCGCGACGCCGACGCCCTCGCCGGCATCGAGGAACAACTCGGCCCGCCCGACTCGGTCGAGGCCGGCGTCCTCATAGACCTCTTCCTCTCCTACCGGGCCGTCGAGGAGTGGGGGCAGATGATCCGGCTTTACGAGCGGCTCCCCGCCGTCCTGCGGCGCGCCGTCATGTTGCGCGAGCAGCTCGCGCTGGCCCTCAACCGCGCGAAGAGGCGGCGCGAAGCCGTCGAGGTCTTGGAGCGGCTCATCGCCGAGCAGAAGGGCGGCAGCTCCGAGACCTTCGGCATCCTCGGCCGGGTCTACAAGGACATGTGGGCGGAGGCGAGCCGGGCCGGCGACGAGGCCGTCGCGGCCGGCCACCTCGAACGCGCCGTCGGCGCCTACGTCCGCGGGTTCGAGGCCGACTGGCGCGACGCCTACCCCGGCGTCAACGCCGTCACGCTGCTCGACATCAAGGGCGACGACGCCTCGCTCAGGCGCAAGGCCGAACTCATGCCCGTCGTGCGTTTCGCCGTCGCGCAGCGCCTGAAGTCCTCGCAGCCCGACTACTGGGATCACGCGACCATGCTGGAGCTGGCCGTCCTCGACTCGGACGAGGCGAACGCCCGCGCGCACCTCGGGCGCGCCCTCGCCGCCGCCCGCGAGCAGTGGGAGCCGACCACCACGGCCAACAACCTCACGCTGATCCGCGACGCGCGCCGCGGGCGCGGCCGCGCCGAGCCGTGGC
>JALZHT010000733.1 GCA_030860645.1 Acidobacteriota bacterium | reverse complement strand
CCCCCAACTGACACGCGGAAAGACCGCCGCCGTCCCCACATGACCCTCGTCCGCGCGGGCGCGCGGTGCGGCGGCCGCCCCGGCAGTCCGAAAGATTAAGAGGAGACACCCCATGGAACGCATCGTACTGAAGCACCTGAGCGGCTCGAAGGCCAACCAAGTGGAAGAGTTCCCACTCGCCCACGTCAAGGAGTTGATCCTGGGGCGCGACCCCTCGTCGACGGTCAAGTACGACCCCGACCGCGACGACCTCGTCGGCCGCCAGCACGCGCGGATCGCGCCCGACCCCGTCGACCCCGCGCAGTTCGTCATCACCGACCTCAACAGCCGCAACGGCACCTTCGTCAACCGCCAGCGGGTCACCGGCACGGCGCGGCTGAACTTCGGCGACGTGGTGCAACTCGGCCCCGGCGGCCCCGAGCTGGTCTTTGAGTACGAGCCCCGCCCGCAGACTTCGGCGAAGGCGACCCGCGTCGTCCCCACCAACCCGATGGCCCCGACCGTCCCGGGCGCGCCCGCCACGCGCGTCCCCGACACGAACGCCTCCCCGCAGCCCTTCGTCCCGCCGACCGCCCCGCAGCACGCGCCGGCCGGCGTCGGCAAGGCCACGGTCGAGCGCATCGTGGCGCATAACGTGGCCGAGGCCAAGCGCAGCCAGGGCCGCAGCTACCTGCTCATCGGCGGCGCGGCCGTCGTCGCCGTCATCGTCCTCTTCGCGGCCGTCGGCGGCTTCATCTGGTGGAAGATGCGCTCCGACCAGCAGGCCGCCCGCCAGGCTTCGGAGGCCGAAGTCTCCGGCCTCAAGCAGAGCCTCGACGCCGAGAAGGCCGCCGCCCCGATGCGCGCCAACGACATCGTCAAGAACTACGGCGGCGCGGTCGTCAAGATTGACGTGGTCTGGAAGCTCGTCTCGCAGCAGGGCAACGGGTTGGTCTACCACCAGTACATGAACTTCCAGGGCGCGCCCCGCGCCGTCTACGTCCGCTTGGGCGACGGCCGCATCGAGCCGTACCTGACCTACAACAGCAACCCGCTCAACGTCGCCATCGGCGGCGCGCACTCCGGCTCGGGCTTCGCCGTCAGTAGCGACGGCTTCATCCTCACGAACCGCCACGTGGCGGCCGCGTGGGAGACGGCCTACGAGTTCCCGCAGTCGGCCAACGGCGGCATCCTGCTCGGCCCCGACGGCAAGCCCGCGGCCATCGTCGAGCAGGCCCCGCGCGACTGGGTGCCGGCGCGCTCGAAGCAGGACGGCATCGCCTACGACGGCCGCAACGACCGCCTCGACGTTTCGTTCCCGAAGTCCGACCGCCGGCTCGCGGCCAAGCTCTCGGCCTTCTCGCCGCGCCACGACGTGGCGATGATTAAGGTCGACAGCCCCGGCACGCTCCCGAAGGTCGAGCTGAACGACAACTACGACACCATCCAGGCGGGCGACCAGTCCATCGTCCTCGGCTACCCGGCCGTCTCGCCGGCCGTCCTCGGCATCGTCAAGTCGCAGGACGTCTTCAACCGCGAGACCGAGATTCGGGAAATCCCCGACCCGACCGTGACGGTCGGCAACGTCGGCCGCGTGCTCCGGAGCAGCGACGCCGCCGCCGGCTCGGACAAGCAGCTCGTCAGCCTCTTCGGCGACGCCTACCAGCTCCAGATCAACACCACGGGCGCGGGCAACTCGGGCGGCCCCGTCTTCGACGACCGCGGCCAGGTCATCGGCATCTTCTACGCCGGCCGCTCGACCGGCACCACCTCCGTCACCTTCGCCGTCCCGATCCGCTACGGGCGCGAGCTGATGGGAGTCAAATAAGGGTGCTAGGTGCTGGGTGCTGGGTAAAACGCAAGTGGCTTTTACCCAGCACCCAATACCTAACCCCCGGAACCCTTTCTTATGAGCCGCGCCTTTCTCGTCAACCAGACCATCGGCGAGTACCGCATCGAGTCCTTCCTGGGCGCGGGCGGGATGGGCGAGGTCTACCGGGCGGTGCACCAGAAGATCGGGCGGGTGGCGGCCGTCAAGGTCTTGACGCAGGCCACGCAGTCGAGCGGCTTCCGCGAGCGCTTCTCCAACGAGGCGCGCATCCAGGCCAGCCTCCAGCACCCGAACATCGCCACGCTCTACGACTTCTGCGAGGTCTGCGGGCAGCCCTGCATCATCATGGAGTACGTGGACGGCGAGACCATCGCCGACCGGGTCGCGGCCCACGGCCCGCCGTCGCTCGCCGAGACCGCCTACGTCTTCGAGAAGGTGGTCGAGGCCATCGAGTACATCCACCGCCACGGCATCATCCACCGCGACATCAAGTCGAACAACATCAAGATCAGCTCGGCGGGGCAGGTCAAGCTCTTAGACTTCGGCATCGCCAAGGGGCAGACCAGCCCGGGGCTGACCGAGGTCGGCAGCGTCGTCGGCACGCTCCACTACCTCGCGCCCGAGCTGATCCGCGGCGGCGTGGCCGACGCGCGCGGCGACATCTGGGCGTTGGGCGTCCTGCTCTACGAGATGGTGACGGGCCGCGTGCCCTTCCACGCCGACACCATCGGCGACCTCTGCGACCAGATCAAGCGCGCCAGGTACACGCCGCCGGCGCAGCTAAACCCGGCCGTGCGGCCCGAGGTGACGAAGGTCATCGCGCGCTGCCTGAGGG
>JALZHT010000732.1 GCA_030860645.1 Acidobacteriota bacterium | reverse complement strand
CCGTGGGGCCGCGGCAGACCGGCCAGTACGGCATGGTCATCCCGACCTTCGTCAAGCAGGCGCTCGCCGGCCGCCCGCTGACGGTCTACGGCGACGGCAGCCAGACGCGCTGCTTCGGCTACGTGGGCGACGTGGTGGGCGCGCTCGTCAAGCTCGTAGAGCACCCGGAGGCTGTCGGGCAGGTCTTCAACATCGGCTCGAACGAGGAGGTCTCGATCATGGAGCTGGCCCGGCGCGTCAAGGAGCTGGCCGGCTCGGACTCCGAGATCGTCACCGTGCCCTACGCCGAAGCCTACGAGGAGGGCTTCGAGGACATGCCGCGCCGCGTCCCCGACATCTCGAAGGTCGGCGCGCTCGTCGGCTTCCGCCCCGCGATGCCGCTCGACGGCATCCTGCAATCGGTCATCGAGTACTACAGCGGGCGGCAGAACAACTCCTAAAACTCGTCAATCGTGAATCGTCAATCGTGAATTGTGGCCGAGTCTCCACGTCCTTAAGTTTTACCTCTCGCGCCGCGGGGGCGGACTTCTTCTCGATTGACGGTTGATGATTGACGGCTTTTGCCGGCTTTTACGCACTTGATTTCTCCCAACGGTTCTAATAGCTTCTACGGGCACGCGCGGAGCCTCTTGCAGAACTAAGCCCATGCCTTTCGACATCCGCCAGCTTGTGCCCGTCTTCGTCTCCCTGGCGCTCGCGCTCGCGCTGACGCCGCTGGTGCGGGCGCTGGCGCGGCGGTGGGGGGCGGTGGCGCGGCCGCGGGCCGACCGCTGGAACAAGCGGCCGACGGCGATGATGGGCGGCGTGGCGATCTTCGCGTCCGTCGCCCTGACCTACCTCCTCTTCGTCCCACACGACCGCGAGGGCCTGGTCGTGGTGGCGGCGAGCGCCTTCCTCTTCGCCGTCGGGCTTGTTGACGACTTCCTCCACGTCAAGCCGTACCAGAAGCTGATCGGGCAGGTGCTGGGCGCGAGCGTCGTCGTCTACTTCGGGCTGACGCTGCCGTGGGGCTGGGCCCCCTCGGTCTCGATGGCCGTCACCCTCTTCTGGCTCATCGGCATCACGAACGCCATCAACCTGCTCGACAACATGGACGGGCTGGCCGCCGGCGTCTCGGCCATCGCCGCCGTCTTCATCGCCGCCAGCCTCGCCATCAACGGGCAGACGACCGAGGCGCTGATGCTCGCGGTCTTCGCGGCCGCGCTCGTCGGCTTCCTCGCCTACAACTCCAACCCGGCCTCGATCTTCATGGGCGACTGCGGGTCGCTCTTCGTCGGCTTCTTCCTGGCGAGCTCGGCGCTCCTGAGCGCGGGCGGGGCGCGCGGCCGCAGCTTCCTCGTCGTCGTCGCCGTCCCCGTCCTCATCCTCTTCATCCCGATCTTCGACACGACGCTCGTCACCGTGGTGCGCAAGCTCGCGGGGCGCGCCGTCTCGCAGGGCGGGCGCGACCACGCCTCGCACCGGCTCGTCGCCCTCGGCCTCTCCGAGCGGCGCGCCGTCTGGATGCTCTACGCCTTCGCGGCCGCCTCGGGCGTCCTCGCCCTCTTCGTGCGCGAGTTCGAATACCACGTCGGCATCGCCGCCGTGCTCGGCTTCGCGGTGATGCTGACGCTCGTGGGCGTCTACCTGGCGGGCGTCAAGGTCTACGACGAGGCGGAGGTGCAGGCGGCGCGCGAGAAGCCGCTCGTCTCGTTCCTCGTCGACCTCTCCTACAAGCGGCGCATCTTCGAGGTGCTGCTCGACGTGGTGCTCGTCATCCTCGCCTACTACGGCGCCTACCTGCTGCTCTTCGGCTCGCGGTGGAGCGCGGAGCTGTGGCAGCTCTTCCTGACCACGGTCCCCGTCCTCATCTTCGTCAAGATGTCGGCGCTGCTGGCGACGGGCGTCTACCGGGGCCTGTGGCGCTACGTGAGCGTGGACAACCTGATCATCTACGCGAAGGCGGTGGCGGCCGGGTCGGTGGCGAGCGTGCTGGCGCTGCTCTTCGCCTTCCGCTTCGAGGGCTTCTCGCGCGCCGTCTTCGTGCTCGACGCGATGATCTTCTTCCTGATGCTGGCCGGGAGCCGGATGGCCTTCCGCCTCTTCCGGCAGCTCATCCCGGCCCCCCCGGGCGCGGGCCGCCGCGTCCTCATCTACGGCGCGGGCGACGCCGGCGAGCTGCTCCTGCGCGAGATGCGCAACAACCTCCGGCTCCAGTACACGCCGGTCGGGTTCGTTGACGACGACCCCTTCAAGAAGGGGAAGGTGCTCCACGGCCTCAAGGTCTTCGGCGGCAACGGCCACCTGCGCCGCGTCTGCGACGAGCAGCGGGTCGAGGAGGTGCTCATCTCCAGCTCCAAGATCACCGACGAGCGCCTCCGCGAAATCCTCCGCGACTGCGAGGAGGCCCGCATCACCCTCAAGCGTATGCGCATCCAGATCGAGCTGGTGGGGCACGAGTATTAACCGATTTGCGATTTTAGATTTTTGACCGGCGATTGAAGACGACCGCCGCGCCTTCTTCAATCGCCGGTCAAAAATCTAAAATCAAAAATTGACCATGGCTGACCAAGTCTCATTCATCAACGTCCGTGCCGCGTGGCGGCGGGTGCTGCTGTTGATCCCGGCGGCGCTGGCCCTGGTGGCCGCGTGGCACGGGGTGCGCTGG
>JALZHT010000731.1 GCA_030860645.1 Acidobacteriota bacterium | reverse complement strand
GTGCCGGCGGCAGGTCGTTTGAAAGATTCGGGCGGGCGGCCCGTCAGCCCGCCTTCCGACATGAGGGCCAGCATCCGAGGGAGGCCACAGATGGCAAACTTTGGCGGAAGTATCTCGCAACTCCGAACCGGCACCGACACACTCAAGGACACGACCATCAACGCCCCCGACTTCGAGTTCCGCGGTAAGGCGCGTGAAGACGACTTCATGAGCCAACTCGACAAGATGACGCAGGCCATGCGCCGGAAGCAGGAGGAGCAGAGTGTCGAATTCAAGTTGAGCGCTTTCGACGCCGGGACGGGGCTGGCCGAGGAGGGGGTCGTCAGCGCCCAGGGCGTGCTGGACAGGCTCCTCAGTCAGGCCAAACAGCTCGTCGCCGACGAGCGCTACGAGGAGGCGCTACAGCCCCTGTCCGAAATCCTGGAGGCGAACCCCACCCACCACGAGGCCCGCTACCTGTTCGCCTACTGCAAGGCCCAGCTTAAAGAATTCGCCTCCGCCCTCTCGTCGCTGCGCCCGCTGCGGCGCGCGCGCCTCGACCACACGCTGGCCGTCCGCGTCGCCTCGCTCAAGTCGGAGATTCGCAGAGAGATGCTGCCCCGCGTCGTGCTGGAAAACTACCTGCTGCTGCGGCTGGGCCAGTATCAGGCGGCGATTGAGCGCTTGCAGGACGTGGCGGAACTCGACCCCGAGCAGGGCATGTACCACTACATGCTCGCGGGCAGCCTCACGCAGGCCGGCCTGCACCGGCGGGCCATCGCCGCCGCCGACCACGGCCTGAGCGAGTGCGACGGCGAGCAGCGTGAGATGCTGCTCGCGCTCAGGGGCTCTATCGAGCGGGGCTACGTCGCCGAGATGATGAGGCCGGCGCGAGAGCGATTCAAGAAGGGCCAGTACGGCAAGGCGCGCGCCGTGCTCAACCGGATCGAGCCGGCCTACCGGCAGGCCCCGCTCTACGTCACGTTCGCGACGCTCCTCGCCCGGCTCGACGGCGGCTTCTTCGGCTTCCTCCGCCGCGGCCGCGACGCCGGCGACATCAACCCGGAGGGCAGCCCCGCCGACATCGAAAATTTCTACTTCTTCCTCGTCGAGGAAGAACTCGACTCGGCGAAGGGGTTCATCGCCGGCGAAGAGTACGAAGAGGCGGAGTCGGCGCTCCGGCTGGCAATCGGCTACACGCGCGACTTCCCCTTCGCGCACTACCTCTACGCCGGCTGCGTCTACACGCGAACCGTCCGGCAGATCACGAGCGGCGACCCGCCCGTGCTGGAGGAGGCCATCGCCGACATCGAGAGGGCGCGCGCGAGCGCCCGGCTCGGCGCCGCCGACCCGGAAATCAGCGACGCCTCCGCCCTCCTCTCGGTCATCGAGCAGACTCATAAACAGCTCACCGAGATCCGCCAAGAGCAGGCGGCGAGGGAAAAGGAGATCAAGGCCGTCAACGGCGTCATCCGGGAGTTTCAGGAGATCATGCAGATGGCCGAGGGCGGCGTCGGCTCGCAGGCCCAGTACCGCGAGGTCGAGGCGAGGATGAAGGGCCTGAAAAAGAAACTGCCGGAGGTGAAGAAACAGGCCCGCGGCAAAGAAGCCAAGAAAGTCCTCGGGCAACTGGCGGAGGCGGTCGAGCGAAACCTCAAACAACTGTCGGAGGTGGGCGCGCAGCTCAAGGAGGGCGAGGCCGTGCGCGGCTGCTACGAGCGGTTCGCCCGGAAGATGGAGAGCCTCAAGGCGACCGGCATCCACAGCCACACCGAATTATCGGAGACGCGCTCCTATTTCCGGCAGCTCAAGAGCGACGCCGAGCGGGTCAGGGGCGGCCTCCGGCAGCAGGAGGCGAAGGACTCCATTGACCGTCTGATCGCGGCGGTCGGACAAGTGCTCGGGCAGTTGGAGCGCTGAGGCGGCTCGGCCTCCGGGGGGCGAGGGATGGGTTCTGCGGCGAACGAGTACGACGTTTTCATCAGCTACGCCCACGAGGACAGGGCGTGGGTGTCGGAGAATTTGTATAAGCCGCTCCTGCGCTGTCAGACGGCCGACGGGCGTCGCCCCCGCGTCTTCTTCGACATCGGCGACGAGGGCATCTCCATCGGCGAGAGCTTCATGAACGTGCTGGTGCACGCGATCCTGAACAGCAAAAAGTTCCTGCCCGTCTATTCCCGCAACTACTTCGACAAGAAGATGTGCCAGTACGAGCTGACGAAGGCCCACCAGTTCGACCCGGGCGGCGAGTCGGCCAAGATCAACCCGATACTCATTGACCCGGCCGTCGTCGTGCCCATCGCCGTCAACCACATCCATTACGGAAACATCTCTTCCCCGGATTGGTTCCCGCGCCTGTGCAAGTCGTTAGGGCTGATCCCGGCCGCCGAGCAGACGGCCCTCAAGTTTCTCGACCAGCCGGCGGACGTCACCGTCAGCCACACGCTCCCGCCCCTGCGGGTCGCGGTCGTGTGCGCGGAGAGGGTCGTGCCGCGCGAGGAGCAGGTCACGGTCGCGGCCGAGGCGGGCCGGCTCGAAGGGACGTTGACTGTCAAAACCGAAGGCGGCGTCGCGACTTTCGCAGACCTCTCGATGAGCACGCCCGTGGGCGCGACGCGGCTCGTGGCGAGCGCGTACGGCCACGAGCCAGCACACAGCGAACCCTTCGCC
>JALZHT010000114.1 GCA_030860645.1 Acidobacteriota bacterium | reverse complement strand
AGCGCCTGAAGCTCCCACGGGTGGGCCGTCTCGCGGTAGTAGCGCAGCGCCTCCGAGAGCGAGACGGCGAGCGCGCCGTCGCGGCCGTGGGGGCGCAGGCGCAGGTCGACGCGGTAGGCCGCGCCCTCGCCCGCGGGCTGCCCGACCGTCTTCGCCACGCGCTCGGCCAGCTTGCAGAAGAACTCGCGGTTGGTGACGGCCCCGCGCGCGCCCTTCCCCGAAGTCTCGCCGTCGTCGGAGTAGAGGAAGAGGAGGTCTATGTCCGACGAGTAGTTCAGCTCGCGCGAGCCGAGCTTGCCGAGGGCGACGACCGCCGCCGAGGCCGTCATCCGCCGCCCGCGCTCGTCGGCGCACTGCGGCGCGCCGTACAAATTTTCCAGCTCCTGCCGCGCGTGGCCGAGCGCGTAGCCCAGCACCGAGTCGGCGAGGTTCGACAGCTCCTCGGTCGTCTCGACGAGCGTGGTGGCGTGGCGGACGTCGTGGAGGTAGACCCGGAGGAGTTCGCGGCGGCGGAAGCGCGCGAGCACGACCTGCGGCCCGAGCGTCGTGTGCGTGAGGGCGAAGCGCGCCAGAGACTCGCCCAGCTCCTCGGCCTCGCGCACGCGCGCCGAGCCGCGCTCGCGGGCGAGCCACTGGAGGTAATCCGGGTTCTGTTCGAGCGTCGTGGCGAGCAGCGGGCTCCACGCGGCGAGCGCCAGCGCGTCGGCCAGAAGCCCCTCGTCGCGCGCCAAAGCCCGCGCCGCGCGCGCGTCGCCGGCCGTCACGCGCTCGTAGAAGAGGCGCGCCCCCTCGGGGTCGGGCAGCTCGCGCAGGAGCGCTTCGATTTTTTCGTCGGCCGGGCGCAAGGTGGTGATATATTATGCGGCCTCCGGCGGCGGAGGCCAATGCCCCGCCGCGCCCGACCGGCTCGCGCCCTCTTCCCCGCGAAGCTTCACGCGCGGGGGCCACTCACAACCCACCTCGAACGGCCCGGCCGAGAAAGGAACTGACCGATGAAAAAGATTTTCCTGTCCGCCTTGCTCCTCACCGCGGTGGCGCTGGCGGCGTTCGCCTACGGCGCGCCGGCGCGCCAGCTCAAGTCCCACCAGTTCCGCTGCACGGATCGCAACACGTCCCTGTACTTCCTGGTCTACGAGCAGGGCGGGAAGCTCAACGGCGGGCACATGTACGTGGAGAACATGCAGGTCGGGGTGCTCACGGCCGAGTGGGCCGGCACCGGCGTCATCAACGCGACGCTCGCCGGCAACACCGCCAAAAACATCTCCTTCCACCTGCACCGCGCCGTCAACAAAGTCCTCGTCGTAAACTCCGCGACGCCGGAGCGCGTAGAGGTCTGCAAGGTCAATTACAAGTACCAGTGAGGCGCGTACCGGGTGGAGACGAACCGGGCGGCGCGTCGCCTCGACGAAGCGACGCGCCGCCCAACGCTTTTCTAACGGCTACCGGCTACTTCCTTCTCAGATGTCGTAATACAGCGCGAACTCTAGCGGGTGCGGGCGCATGCGCATGGGGTTGATTTCGCGCTCGCGCTTGTAGCTGATCCAGCGGTCAACGAGTTGCGGCGTGAAGACCTCGCCCTTGAGCAGAAACTCGTGGTCGTCTTCGAGCGCCTTCAGCGACTCGTCGAGCGAGCCGGGCAGGCTGGGCACGTTCTTCAGCTCCTCGGGCGCGAGGTCGTAGATGTCCTTGTCGAGCGGCTCGCCCGGCTCGATGCGGTTCTGGATGCCGTCGAGGCCCGCCATGAGCATCGCCGAGAACGCCAGGTACGGGTTGCAGGAGGGGTCGGGCGGGCGGAACTCCAAGCGCTTCTGCTTCGGGTTCTGCGAGAACATCGGGATGCGGATGGCGGCCGAGCGGTTGCGCGCCGAGTAGGCGAGGTTGACCGGGGCCTCGAAGCCGGGGACGAGGCGCTTGTAGCTGTTCGTCGTCGGCGCGGCGAAGGCCACGACGGCCGGCGCGTGGCGCAGCAGCCCGCCGATGTACCAGCGCGCGAGGTCGGAGAGGCCCGCGTAGCCGTCGCCGGCGAAGAGCGGCTTCTCGTTCTTCCAGAGCGACTGGTGGCAGTGCATGCCGGAGCCGTTGTCGCCGTACATCGGCTTGGGCATGAAGGTCGCGGTCTTGCCGTACTGGTAGGCGGTGTTGCGGACGACGTACTTGAAGAGTTGCAGGTTGTCGGCCGTCCCCAGGAGCGTCGAGAAGCGGAAGTCGATCTCGCACTGGCCGGCGGTGGCGACCTCGTGGTGATGGCACTCGACCGTGATGCCGACCTTCTCCAGCGTCAGCGAAATCTCCGAGCGCAAATCAATCAGCGAGTCGACGGGCGCGACCGGCACGTAGCCCTCTTTGTTGCGGACGCGGTAGCCGAGGTTCGGCCCGAGGTTCTCGTCGCGGCCGCGCCCCGAACTCCAGGCGCCCTCGTCGGAGTGGATGCGGTAGCCGGTCTGGTGCGGGTCGTTGGTGACTTCGACGCCGTCGAAGACGAAGAACTCGGCCTCGGGGCCGAAGAAGACGGCGTCGGCGATGCCGGTGAAGCGGACGTAACTCTCGGCGCGCTCGGCGACGGCGCGCGGGTCGAGCCAGTAGCCTTCCTTCGTGATCGGGTCAACGACTTTGGCGATGACGCAGAGCGTCGGCTCTTCGGCGAACGGGTCCATCCAGAGGCGGCTCGGGTCGGGGATGAGCAGCATGTCGGACTCGTGGATCGAGGCCCAGCCGCGCAGGGAGGAGGCGTCGAAGCCGAAGCCGTCCTCGAAGGAGTTGTCCGACAGCTCGTGGGTCGGGAAGGTCAGGTGGTGCCACGACCCGACGAGGTCGGTGAAGCGTACGGAGACGAACTTCGCCTCCTGGTCTTCGGCGTACTTCAAGACCGTTTTTGCGTCCATATTTTCTCCTGCTGGGTGCTTGTAGGGGGTGGAAGTCTTGGGCCGCCTGGGCGGGGCGGTTTGGGAATTCGGTGCGGGAGGGAGTGGGCGTCGTAAAGCATCCGGTGACGCTGTAAAAAGTGGGCATTATAGCCCCGCGCGCGCGGCTGTCAAGGTTTCACCCGGCGGGGCGCGCCGCCGGGCGCGCCGCCGCCCTCCCTAAACCTTTCCGGCACGCCACTTACCGGCGCGCGCCGCGGAAAAATAGTTTTTGACCGCCCCCGGTTTTTCTGTTACATTGCGCCATTAAGTTTTCCAATCCCGAAATCTTCTTTCCACACCGGCACCCGAGCGACCGCAGGAGGGCGACCCGCGACTTTGCCGCATAGGGACGAACCGCAGGGAGGCAGGAGAGACTAGAAGTTGACGACGGCCATCGAACAGACGCTTGAGACTTACGGCATCGAGAACTGGGGGGCCGGTTATTTCGGCATTAACCGCAAAGGCAACCTCGTCGTCCACCCTTCGGAGACGGATCAGGCCCGGGCCGCCGACGTTAAAGAGATCATTGACGACCTCCACCGCCGCGGCATCCACCCGCCCGTCCTGCTCCGCTTCCCGCAACTCGTCGCCGGGCAGGTCCGCAAGCTCCAGCGCGCCTTCCAGCGCTCCATCCGCGAGTACGAGTACCAGGGGACGCACATGTGCGTCTACCCGATGAAGGTCAACCAGAACCGCGCCGTCGTCGAGGAGTACCTGCGCGAGGGCACGCGCTACGACTTCGGGCTGGAGGCCGGCTCGAAGGCCGAACTCTACGGCGCGCTCGCGCTGGAGCAGTCCTCCGACAGCCTGCTGGTCTTGAACGGCTTCAAGGACGAGGAGTTCATCGAGCTGGCCTACGTCGGCGCGCGCTCGGGCAAGAAGGTCGTCATCGTCGTCGAGAAGCTGAACGAGCTGGATCACATCCTGAAGCTCGCCGAGCGCTACGAGGAGGGCGAGCCGCTGCCGATGATCGGCATCCGCGTCAAGCTCTACTCGAAGGGTTCGGGCCGCTGGGAGAAGTCGGGCGGCGAGGCCGCCAAGTTCGGGCTGACGACGACCGAGATTCTCGAAGTCATCCGCCGCCTCCAGGGGGCGGGCCGCGTCGACATGCTCAAGCTGCTGCACTTCCACATCGGCTCGCAGCTCACCGACATCAAGCGCATCAAGAACGCGATGAAGGAGGCCGCGCGCGTCTACGCCAAAGTCCACCAGATGAAGGTGCCGGTCGAACTCCTCGACGTGGGCGGCGGGATGGCGGTGGACTACGACGGCTCGAAGACGGCCTTCGACTCCTCGGCCAACTACACGGCGCAGGAGTTCGCCAACGACGTCGTCTACACCATCATGCAGGTCTGCGACGACGAGAACGTCCCGCACCCGACCATCATCCAGGAGTCGGGCCGGTATCTGTCGGCCTACCACGCCATCCTCGTCACCAACGTCCAGAGCGAGATCGAGACCGAGGTCGAGGAGATCACGCCGATGGAGATCGAGGAGGACGACCCGCAGGTCGTCATCGAACTCGGCGACCTGCGCGAGACGATCACGGTCAAGAACTACCGCGAGTACTACCACGACGCGCTCGAACACCGCGACGAGCTGTTCACGCTCTTCAACCTCGGCCTCATCACGCTCGAAGACCGGGCGAAGGGCGAGGTGCTGTTCTGGGACGTGTGCGAGCGGGCCGACAAGCACGCGCAGCAGGCCGCCTACGTCTCGGAGGAGTTCGCCGACCTGCGCCGGCTCCTGCGCGCCAAGTACCTGACGAACTTCTCCGTCTTCCGCTCGGTGCCCGACCACTGGGCCTTAGACCAACTCTTCCCCATCATCCCCATCCACCGGCTCAACAAGGCCCCGACCGAGTACGCCACGCTCTGCGACATCACCTGCGACTCGGACGGGGTGGTCGACAAGTTCGTTGATTTGCACGACGTGAAGCAGGTCCTGGAGCTGCACACGCTCGTCGAGGGCGAGCCGTACTACATCGCCTTCATGCTCGTCGGCGCCTACCAGGAGGTGATGGGCAACAACCACAACCTCTTCGGCGCGCCCAACGAGGCGCACATCCACATCGACGAGGACGGCTACCTCATCAAGAAGGTGGTGCGCGGCACGACCGTCGGCGAGGCTTTGGAGCGGGTGCGCTACGAGCGGGGCCAGCTCCACGAGGGGTTCCGCCGCCAGGTCGCCCTGCGCGTCAAGCGCGGCGACCTGACCGAGGCCGAGGGCGCCGAGATGGTCGAGTTCTACGAGTCGCGCATCAACGCCTACACCTACCTCGCGGTCAACGGCCAGCCGGAAGACCGGCGCAGACGACGATAAATGGAGGAAGTGCTGAGCGATGCGTGATGAGTGATGAGTGAGAGCCGTGCATCGTCAATCGCCAATCGTCAATCGAAAGCGCCGCTCCCTCTCGATTCACGATTCACGATTGACGATTTGCGTTTTTCACCCGTCACCCGTCACCCGTCACCCGTCACTCAGAAAATATGGTGACCCAACGTAAACCGCGAGCCACGAAGTATCTGACCGCGCCGATCCGGCCCGTGCAGGTCGACCGCGACCGCTCGGTGGCCGGGCTCCTCGAAAAGATGGAGGGCGCCGGCCTGGGCGCGCGGCAACTGGCCGAGTCCCACCGCATCTGGCTCGACATGCTCGGCGACAACACGACGATCATCGTCGCCGCCTCGGGCGCGCTCGTCCCGGCCGGGATGCGCCGGCTCCTCGCCTACGTCATCAAGAACCGCTTCATCGACGTGCTCGTCTGCTCCGGCCCGACGCTCTTCCAGGACCTGCACGAGACGCTCGGCCGCCTCCACTACCAGGCGCACCCCTCGATGACCGACGCCGAACTCGAAGCGTCGCAGATCAACCGCATGTGGGACGTGCTCGCCAGCGAGGAGGAGTACCGCGAGGCCGACGAGTGGGTCGGCGGCTTCACCAACCAGCTCGACCAGACGCGCGCCTACTCGACGCGCGAGTTCCTCCACCTCCTCGGGCGCGAGCTGGCCGAGATCGCCACCGACGACGGCCTGCTGACCTCGGCCTACAAGGCGCGCGTGCCCGTCTTCTGCCCGACCATCTCCGACAGCGCCATCACGGTCGGCATCGCCGGCGCGCGCTTCGAGAAGAAGAACTCCTTCTGCTTCGACCTCGCGCAGGACATCCTCGACATGATGCAGGTCGGCGCGCGCTCTCGGGTGACGGGCGTCATCAACATCGGCGGCGGCACCTCCCGCAGCTTCGTCCAGCAGATGGAGACGGCCTCCGGCATCCTCAAGACGCAGCCGCGCGGCCACAAGTACGCCATCCAGATTTCGTCGGACGCCGCCCACCCCGGCGGCCGCTCCTCCTCCAACATGGGCGACGAGTCCACCATCTTCGGCAAGCTCCAGCGCGGCGCCACCACGGCCCACGTCAACTGCGACCCGACCATCGCGCTGCCCATCCTCATCACCTCGCTCTCCCAGACCGCCGCCAAGTACATGAAAGGCCGCAAGCGCCCCAACTTCACCTTCAACGGGAAGGAATTGGTCGTAGAGGTCCCGTAGGATCAGTTAGATGACTTTGTTGTGACAGGGATCAGGCGGGAACGGTTAAGCAATCTCGACAGCCACTTTCTCAATAATAGGCTCATCGAGCGGGATTGGCTCACCGTCTTTCTGAAGACTTTCGATATACCCGATTAACTCCGACCGCGGCTCGTTCTACGGGCTACTGACTACCGTTTCCTGCCTGCTGTATACTTCCCCCATGTCCGAATCAGCAGACCTTCCGATGAACTTCGGCGGCATCGCCGAGGAGGAGTTTTCGAGTTTCGAGTCGGCGCGCGTGCTGGTGTGGCCGATCTCGTACGAGGGGACGGTGTCGTACGGCGGGGGGACGGGCGAGGGCGCGATGGCGATCATTGATGCCTCGCGCAACATGGAGTTGTACGACGAGGAGACGGACGCCGAGGTCTACAAGCTCGGCCTCCACACGGTCGAACTCACCGGGCCAATCGCGCCGCCCGAGGCGATGATGAGGCGGCTTTTGGAGCGCGCGCGCGAGTTGGTCGCGACGGGCAAGTTCGTCTGCATGATCGGCGGCGAGCACTCGGTGAGCGGGCCGGTCATCGAGGCCCACGCCGAGCGCTACGAGAACCTCTCCGTCTTGCAGATCGACGCGCACGCCGACTTGCGCGACTCGTACGACGGCACGCCGCACTCGCACGCCTCGATCATGGCGCGCGTCGTGAAGGACTTAGGGGTGCCGGCCGTGCAGGTCGGCATCCGCTCGATCTCGGCCGAGGAGGCGCGCGCGCTAGACACCCTGCCGACGCGCATCTTCTGGGCGAAGGACATCGTCGGCCGCACCGACTGGTGGGACGAGGCGGTTTCGGGGCTGACCGAGAACGTCTATTTGACGATTGACATCGACGGGCTTGACCCGTCGCTCGTCGCGCAGACGGGGACGCCCGAGCCGGGGGGCCTCGGCTGGTACGAGGTGGTCGGCCTCGTCCGCACGCTCGCGCGCAAGCGCCGCGTCGTCGGCATGGACCTGAACGAGTACGCCTACGTCGAGGGGCAGAACGCCTCGGCCTTCCTCTGCGCGAAGCTGATCTACAAGTCTCTGGCCTACATCTTCGAGGCCGAGACCGAGCGCGTGCGCGGCCCGCGCGCGTCCGGCGCGGGCGCGTAAAAAGCCTTGAACCGTCAGCCGTGAATCCTAAATCGAAGGAACTGTCTTTCTACGGGTCACGTTTAACGATTCACGATTCACGGTCTTTACTGTCTGCTCTAAGGAGAAGACGATGAGAGCGAACACTTCCAACTTCCCTCCCTGGTAAGCCTCCGCCGAGCGGGCCGGACTGCGGCCGCGGGCGACGCGCGTGCGTGCGCGCGTGTCGCGTGAGGTCTGGTTCGCGCTCGCGCGCTCGGTGATCCCTCCTCCGCGGGAGGACGTTTCCACGCGCCCACGCGTCGCCAACGTCCGACACTTCCCGCGAAAGGAGAATCACCGTTCATGTCATCCGAAAGTAATCCTATTAAGGCCGGCGCGGCGCGCGCGGCCGGCCGCCGCTGTCTGCTCCCGCTCGCCCTGACGCTGCTGCTCGTCGAGTTCCTCGACGAGCTCGTGGACGGCGTGCGCGGGGCCGCGTGGCCGCTGGTGCGCGACGACCTGCGGCTCACCTACACGCAGATCGGCGTGCTGCTGACCGTGCCCGTCGTCGTCGGCACCGTCGTCGAGTCGGGCCTCTTCATCCTGGCCGACGTGTGGCGGCGGCGCGCGCTCGTCCTCGCCGGCGGCGTCGCGTTCGCGCTGGCGACGCTGCTCACCGGCCTCAGCTACAGCTTCGCGGCGCTGCTCGCCGTGACCGTCCTGTTCAACCCGGCGTCGGGCGCCTTCGTCAGTCTGTCGCAGGCGGCGCTGATGGACGCCGCGCCCGCGCGCCGCGAGCAGAACATGGCGCGGTGGACGCTGTCCGGGTCGCTGGGGAACACGGCCGGGCCGTTC
>JALZHT010000730.1 GCA_030860645.1 Acidobacteriota bacterium | reverse complement strand
GAGCGCTGGGTGCGCGGGCTGGCGAGGGACTTGGAGAACGCGGGCGTCGGGGTCGTACTTGACCGGAAGGACAACCCGCAAATCGGCGCGAACGTCGCGCGCTTCATCAGCCGCATCGAGCAGAGCGACTTCGTCGCCGTCGTCGGGACGAAGTCGTACCGGCAGAAATACGAGAATCAAGTCTCTGCCGCCGGCAGCGTCGTCGCCGCCGAGGTTGATTTGATTAACCTGCGCCTCACGAGCACTGAAGAGAAAAAGAAGACCGTGTTGCCGCTGCTGCGCGAAGCCGACGCCGAGATGTCGCTCCCGCCGCTGATGCAGGGGAGAGGGTACGGAAACTTTGTGGACGAGAGACTTTATTTCGCCTCCCTCTTCGTGACGCTCTACCGGATTCGCTTTGACCACCCGGCGGTGAGTGACCTGCGTGAGTCTTTACGCGCGGGCGCTGAGCGTTGGAGGTGAGGTCGCGCGGCTGTTCTGTTAACGCGCGCTTTCGGTAGGCGCTCCCGGCCGCAAAGTTCCCTCACGGCCTTCGTGTGAAACAGTGACGCGTGTTATATCGTTTAGTCGAACGATGAGTCCGAATCCGCGTAACATCCTCGTCATTGATTTCGGCCAGCTCGGCGACGTGGTGCTGAGTCTGCCGGCGCTGGCGGCGGTTCGACATAAATTCCCGCGGGCGCGGGTGACGGTGGCGGTGGGGAGGGCCGCGGCGGCG
Organism: Acidobacteriota bacterium; assembly: GCA_030860645.1. Classification (GTDB taxonomy): domain Bacteria; phylum Acidobacteriota; class Blastocatellia; order Pyrinomonadales; family Pyrinomonadaceae; genus QHXN01. Next base: position 1,936 of record JALZHT010000730.1, on the reverse strand, counting down.
GTCGTGGAGTTGGCGGGGGTGGCCGACGAGGTGCTGGCGGTCGACCGCGTCGGCTTGCGCGACGGGCCGAAGGTGCTTTCGGTCTTCCGCATCGGGAAGCTGGTGCGGGACGTGCGCCGCCGCCGCTTCGACTTCGTCATCGACCTGCACAGCCTCTCGGAGACGAACCTGCTCGGGTTCCTCTCGGGCGCGCCGCAGCGGCTCTACGCGCGCAGGCCCGGCCGCTCGCTCGAATACCTCTCGAACTTCCGCCCGCCGCCGCCCGTCGAAGACCGCTCGAAGCACGCCATTGACCGCTACCTCGACGTGCTCGCGCCGCTCAAGGTCGGCGAGGTCGCGCGCGTGCCGCGCCTGCCCGCGCGCGAGGCCGAGGGGCGCGCCGTCGAGGAGCTTCTGCGGAAGGCCGGGGCCGGCCGCGATGAGCCGCTCGTCGGGATGTTCCCCGGCGCGGGCCACCCGAGCCGCCGTTGGCCGGTCGAACGCTTCGCCGAGTTGGCGTGGGCTTTGGTGCGCAACGACGCCGTGCGCGTCGCGCTCTTCGCCGGGCCGGAGGAGCGCGCGCTGGTGCGCGGGGCGCGCAGCGCCTTCCCGCCCTCGACCGTCGTCCTCGACCGCCTCACCATCCCGCAACTGGCCGCGGCCGCCGCGCGCCTCTCCGTCTTCGTCTCCAACGACACCGGGCCGATGCACATCGCGGCCGCCGTCGGCACGCCCGTCGTCATCCTCATGCAGCACCACCCGATGTTCGACTGCTACATCCCGCCCGGCGACCGACACCGCGTCGTCTCGGCCCGGCAGATCACGGAGATTACCGTCGGCCAAGCTTACGAGGCCGCGCGCGCCGCCTTCACGACCGAGCGGATGGCTTCGCTCTTCTCAAGCTGACCCGCGCCCGCCTTCTCCTCCCGCCGTAGTTTTACAATCAATTGTTTGGCCTGTGTTTGATGTGGACAAACGATGTTGATTATGTATAATAATGATGCTGCCGCGGCAGACGCGGGCAGCGAGTGTCTGATGGCGGACTGATGAAGGGATCAGTTAGGGGCCGCGGGCGGGCTTAAGTTGTCATAGCGGCAACGTTTAAGCATTGCCGGACGGGTACCCGCGCCGCCGTCCTGGAAAGGCCCCGCCCCTGTCTTCCGAGTGCCGGAGAGCGCCCTGCTCCCGTCGATTCCGGATCGCCCTCCCGCGCGACGGGCCGCCGTCCAAGCCGGCCTCCACCGACGGCTTGAGAGACGGGACGCGCCAGAGCCGACGCTCACACCTGCCCTCCGACTGTTCGTCGCAAGCAGCCCTCTCGCACTTTTTCAGGAGCCGAAAACCATGCCTAAACGCACGACCCCGACGCTGCTCTTCGTCCTCCTCCTGGCCTCCTCCGCGCCCGCGGCCTTCGCCCTCGACGCCGCGCCCCACGCCGCCCCGCGCTTCCTGTCTCTGTCTTCATCCTTCGCCACGAACGACCGCGAGCAGGACGGGCTGGTCGGCCCCGTGCGCCGCGTGAAGACCGAGACGGCGAAGATCACGGTCAAGGGCGGCCGGCCCGCCGAGGGCCAGCGGGTGCTTTTGGAGGCGACGACCTACGACATGAAGGGCAACCGCGTCGACAACGCCTACTACCTCGCCGCGGGCGGCACGCTCACGGGCAAGGAGGTCTACAAGTACGACGAACGCGGCAACATCGTCGAGATGACGCTGCACAACGCGGACGGCTCGCTCCTGAGCAAAGAGACTTACGCCTACGAGTTCGACGCGGTCGGCAACTGGGTGAAGATGACGACCTCGGTGGCCGTCATCGAGGCCGGCCGGGTCACCTTCGAGCCTTCGGAAGTGACTTACCGCACCATCGCCTACTACCTCGACGAGGGGATGCTGGCGAAGATGTCGCAGCCGGCTGCCTCCGCCACGAACGCCGCGGCCGCCACCCCCCGGCCAAGCC
>JALZHT010000113.1 GCA_030860645.1 Acidobacteriota bacterium | reverse complement strand
TCATTTAGCTTTATGACTCCTGCCGACAAACTGGCCGCCGCCGAGGCCCGCCGCCGCTTCGCGGCCGAGGTCTTGCGGGCCGACGCGGCGATCAACCTGGCGCGCGCGGCGCTGCTCATCGCGGCCGAGGAGGAGCCGCGCCGGTGCGACGTGGCGGGCTGCCTCCGCCGGCTCGAAGAGTTGGGCGCGGTGGCGCGGTCGCGCGTCGAGGCGGGCGCGGCCGGCCCCGTCGAGGCGCTGAACCAGTACCTCTTCGGCGAGCTGGGCTTCAGGGGCAACGAGGCCGACTACTACGACCCGCGCAACAGCCTCCTGCACCGCGTGCTGGAGCGGCGCACCGGCATCCCGATCACGCTCTCCATCGTCTACATGGAGGTCGGCCGAAGGGCGGGGCTGGAGGTCGAAGGCGTCGGCCTGCCCGGGCACTTCGTCGTGCGCGCCGCGCCGCCGGGCGGCGAGCCGACCCTCGTCGACCCTTTCAACGCGAAGGCGACGGACGAGGACGAGTGCCAGCAGCGGCTCGACGTGATTTACGGCGGGCAGGTCACGCTCGGCGAGGAGCACCTGCGCGGGGTCGGCGTGCGCGCCATCCTCGCGCGCGTGCTCGGCAACCTGAAGGCCGTCTACGTGCAGGCCCAACTCTTCCGGCGCGCGCTGGCCGCCGTCGAGCGCATCCTGCTGCTCGCCCCGCACGACCTCGGCGAGCGCCGCGACCGCGGCGAGCTCCTCGCCCAACTCGACCGCCTCCCCGAGGCCGTCGCCGAGACGCAGAGCTACCTCAACCTCCGCCCCGACGCCCCCGACGCCGACGCCGTCCGCGAACAACTCAAAAAGATGCGCGCCCGCCTCTCCATGCTCAACTAAGAGGATTTTTGATTTTTGATTTGCGATTTTTGATTGAAAGACGACATCGCTCGCCCGCTCTTTCAATCGCAAATCAAAAATCAAAAATCAAAAATCCTCTTTTATTCCGGCTTGCCCTTGCAGGTGGGGCCGTAGAGGGCGGGGATTTTGCCGCTGATGACGGGGTATTGCTCCGCCTCTGCATTGAGCGGGAGCCAGTCCTGAAGGTGGTCGGGCAGGGTCGTGTCCGCGTAGATGGCCTCGACCGGGCACTCGGGCACGCAGGCGTCGCAGTCAATGCAGGTCTCGGGGTTGATGTAGAGGCGGTCGGGCAACTCGTGGAAGGCTTCGACGGGGCAGACCGCCGCGCAGTCCGTGTACTTGCAGTCTACGCAATCCTCGGTGACAACGTAAGTCATCGCTCGTCCTCGCTCCGGCGCGAATGTCTTGAGACAGGTTTGCTTCTAAGGCAGGAGGGCGACTTCTGTCAACCGCGACGAGGGCAGGCGTTTCACTCCTCCTCCGGGGCGATCTCCGGCGGCGGCCTCCGCTCCGGCAGAGGCTCGGTGAGAGGCATGATCCAGCGCGCGGGCAGCATGCTCCGCCGCTCTTTCGCCAGATCAACCGTCGGGTCTACGAGCAACTGCGGCTTGCGCCCGTTCAGCGACGCCATCACCAGGGCGCGCACCTCGACCTCGCCGTACCCCTCGCGCCGCTTCTCTTCGGCGAGGAAATGGCTGAACTGCAAAATCATGTCGGGCTGACCCGCCATCTTGTCGCACTGCCGATTCCTGCACTGCCGCAGGTCGACCGTCCACGTGCGCCCGCTCGCCGGGTCGTTGAGGGTGAAGAGCGCGCTGGCCTCTTTGTCGCGCAGCTTCATGTGCCACGAGAAATTATGCCCCTCCTCCGTCCAACTCACGTTCCCCGGGTACGCGAAGTGTCGCAGCGGCACCAGGATTTGCACCGCCATGTAAAGCGCCAGGAGCGCGACCACCGCCCGACGCCCCCGCGACAGAGCGCCGGGCGACGGGTCTCCGTACGGGCGTGCCGGAGGGCGATAGGGAACGTCCCCCGCGTGGCAGAGGGTGTGTACGATCCGGCGCGGCAGATCGGGCGGGAAGAAGATGAGCGTCGCGGCCAGCATGAACCACGGGAAAATCCCGATCTTGAAGAACGTCGCGTTGAGGAGGTGGAAGACGACCGACACCAGGTACGCGTACGGCCGCGTGCGCTTCCACAGCAGGAGCGGGACGACCAGGAGGTCGAGCAACAGCCCGCCGCCGACGAACAGGTAGACCATCCATTCTTCTTTGAAGACGAAACCGAAGACGGGGAGCGTCGCCCCGCGGGCGAGCCACATCCGCATCGGCTCGCCCCGCAGCCAGTCGGCGTTGAGCTTCGCGACCCCGCCGTAGAAATACACGATGCCGATTTGCGCTCTCAGCAGCCAGAGCGTCCACGCCGGCACCCAGTCCGTACGCAGCTTCGGACGCAACCAGGCGTCAGCGGACAGGGCGCGCTCCGCGGGGACGAAAATGAGGAGAAAACTGATCAGGCAGATGAGGTAAAAGTGGTTCAGGTACTCCGTCTGGTCGAGTAAGAAGACGTACGTGAAGCCGAGGAAGAACAGCGCGGCGGCGACGCGGTAGCAGAAGCCTACGAGGATGCACGCGGCGAGCAGCCCGAGGGCGTAGAAGTGCAGGTACATGCCGTCGCCGGCCCACGGCCTGACCCAGCCGAACCCGTAGTAGGTGAAGTGGAAGGTCGGCTCGATGTAATAGCGACCGATCCGGCCGTAAGTGAAGTAGCGGTAGGCTTCCCAGAGCATGATCGCGCCGAAGGCGATACGCAGGAACACGAGGGAAGAGATGTCTACCGGCGCGAAGAGATTTACCAGGACGCGGTCGAGCAGATGGCTCCGCCGCAGGCCGAGTTTCGGGAGGAGGAAGCGTGCCGGTTGAGGGCGGAGGGCGGAGTCCGTTTGCATGGTCGTCAACGCGAGCAAATACGGGGCGGCGGGCGATCAAAGGCGGCGGCATTATACGCGCCTCTCCGCGGGGAAAGCTAATCCTTTCGGGTCGCGCCGGCGGGAGCGCAACTGCGCGGCGGCCTTCGACGTGAGTGTCAGGCGTGGGGGTTTTTTAACACGGAGGGCACGGAGGATTCACGGAGGGCACAGAGAAGGACATGTCCTTCTCTGTGCCCTCCGGGTTGAAATGAACTCCCGGCACATTCCACCCGCGACGCTCAAAGCCAAGCCATCCCCGACCCGCTCGCCGCCGCCCGCGGTACTGTTTTGAACTCGGAACTCGGAACCCGAAACCGCCGGTTCACCCGCAGCCGGGGTGGCCGCAGGTGCAGACGGAGGTCGGGTCGGTGTCGGCCGCGTCCTCGCAGTAGTGGCTGCAATAACGTTTGTCGCCCGTCACCATGCAGGTGCACTGCTGGTGGGCGCACTTCTTCTCGTCAGTCCTCACCGGGTCGGTCATCTCGTCCCTCGCCTCCTCGGTCAGCGGCCCTCGTTATGGCCCGAGATGTCGGCCGCGCCGGGCTGCGTCTCGGTGAAGTTGGATTGGTCGCGACCCTTGAGCGGCGGGCTCGAATCCTGCACCACCTCGTTCTCGCGCTCGCGCCGCGCCTGGTTCTTCTTGTCCACGCGCTGGCCGTCCTTCTTCTGGCGTTTCTTTTCCGACATGATTCCTCCCTTTGTGCCAAAGTGAAGCTGCCGCGGCCGGGGCCTTTTCAGCCCGCCCGGGTCTCGCCGCCGAGCAGCGTGATGACCTCGCCGGTCACGTAACTGGAGTCGGCCTCCGACGCGAAGAAGACGAAGGCGGGGGCGATCTCCTCGGGCTGCGCGGGCCGCTTCATCGGCGTGTCCGCGCCGAACTCGGCCACGTCCCCGGCCTCCTTGTCCGAGGGGTTGAGCGGCGTCCAGACGGGGCCGGGCGCGACGCAGTTGACGCGGACGCGCCGCCCGACGAGGTTCTGCGCGAGCGACTTGGTGAAGGCGTGGATCGCGCCCTTCGTCGCCGAGTAGTCGAGCAACTCCTTGCTGCCTTCGAGGCCCGTGATCGAGCCGCAGTTGACGATTGCGGCCCCCTCCTTGAGGTGCGGCAGCGCGGCCTTCGTCATGTAGAAGTAGCCGTAGATGTTCGTCTTGAAGGTGCGATCCCACTGCTCCAGCGTCACGTCTTCGAGCGACTTCTGGTGCTGCTGGAAGGCGGCGTTGTTGACGAGGATGTCGAGGCGTCCGAATTCTTCCACGGTCTGCTCGACGGCGTCGCGGCAGAAGAGCGGGTCGCGCACGTCGCCGGGCAGGAGCAGCGCGCGGCGGCCCTCGCGCTCGACGGCGCGGCGCGTCTCCTCGGCGTCGCGCTGCTCTTCTTCGAGGTAGACGACGGCGACGTCCGCGCCCTCGCGCGCGAAGAGGACGGCGACGGCGCGGCCGATGCCGGAGTCGCCGCCGGTGACGAGCGCCGCCTTGCCCTTCAACTTGTCGGCGCCGCGGTAGAGCGGGGCCTTATACTCGGGCCGCGGCTTCAGCTCGGCCTCGACGCCCGGCTTCGCCTGGTGCTGCGCCGGCATCGGCGACTTCGGCTGATTTTGCAGCGGCCCCGACTTCGAGGACTTCCGCCCGCCGCCGGGACTTTTCCCCGCGCCCTTCGCGCCGGCCTGCTTGCCCGCCGACCCCTTGCCGCCCTTCGCGGCCGACTTTTTCTTTCCCGCCTTGTTAGCCATCAATCCTCCCGTGAAGCAGAAACATTAAAAAACGTGCGCGCGCCCGTCCGTCTCGAAGTTAGACGAGGCCCGCAATCATCCGGGGGAAACTGAAAGGGGAATTAGTCGAGGCCGATTATAGGCAAGGGGAGGGGCGGAGGCCAGCCCGTGACGGAATTGTTAGAAAGCGTGTTGGGTGCTCGGTTCCGGGTGCTGGGGAAAACAAGTTGTCTTTCCCAGCACCCGGAACCCAGCACCCAACACCCTCTCTTACTCCGGCACCCTTCTCCCGCCTTTGAGCGTTAAGCGCGTTTGAGGTTGCGCGCCTGCCGGGGCGCGGCCTCGGCGGCCGGCTTCTCCCCTTCGGGCTGCGCCATCTTCATGCGCTCGGCGCGGGCCGTCATGCGGCGGTCGAGGTCGGCGACCTGCTCGGGCGTGAGGCGGTAGATGTTCGGCTGGTTGTGGTAGACGCGCGCGCCCGTCACCACGTCGGCCTGCTTGAAGCCGAGGCGCTCGGCCTTCGTCACCAACTCCTGCACGGTCATCTGCGGCTGGACGAGCGTGAGCGGCTGCTTCTCCTCGATGACCTCCGGCACGGCCGAGGGCTTCGGCTTCTCGACCGGCAACTCCTCGCCGTGCTCGCTGATCATGTGCGCGAGGAAGTCTCTGAAAGTAACGCTGCCGGTCAGCTCGAAGCCGACCTCGAAGGCCGGGCTGTTCGACTTGACGACCTGGAAGACGCGGACGATCTCGCCGTCGCGCTCCTGCAAGGAGACCTCGACCATCACGTCGACGAAGTATTCCAGACCCGAGGCCGTCATCGGCAGCACGCGCCCGACCTCGTTATCCTCCTTCGACTCCTTACCCTTCGCCGGAATCTGGTCAACGATGACGACCGACTTGCCGCTCTCCATGCAGAGGCGGCGCAGGACGCCCTGCAAAATCATCTGGTCGGCGGCCAGCTCCTCGGCCGAGGGCTGTGCCAGCGGGTCGCCCGTGCGCTCGCGCACCGCCTTGATCGTCTCGGCGTGCTTGGCGCTGAAGTAGGAGGCCCAGGAGTCGAGGCCGAAGCAGCCGTAGTTCTGCTCGCGGCCCTCACCCGACAAGGCCCAGTCAATGAACTCGGGCAGCTCGTCCGAGTGCTCGACTTCGAGGCCGTCGAACTTCGTGCCGACCCCGGGCAGGAGCCGCGTCTTGCGCTCCACGTCAAAGACGCAGAGGCGGCCGAGGCCGGCGTCGGCCATCGAGCGGAGGAACCAGCTCTTGCCGGTGCCCGCGCCGCCGCGCACGGCCATCACCAGACGCTGCTGCCGCGGACGGCGGCTCAAAGGATTAACTTTCGGTTTCGTCGTGTTGCTCATCTCTTTTTCACCTCATCAGCCGAATCCGGCAATTTTCGTCTCGCAGCGCAGCTTCACTGCCGACTTTAACCACCCGCCCCCAAACGCAACAGGCGGCAGGCTTTCCCCGAACGCCGCGCACTATAGCACGTTTCGCGCGAGAATGGAACACTGTTTCAAGGGTGAAACGAAAAAAATATTCGGGGCGGGGAATCATCGCCGGGGGCGGCGGGGCCGCTCAGGTGGCGAGGCTGTTGAGGAGGTCTTTGAGCCAGTTGAAGTCGACGGGCTTGGAGACGAAGGCGTTGCAGCCGGCGGCGACGGCGCGGGCGCGGTAGTCGCCCTCGCTGTGCGCGGTGACGGCGACGATGATGGTGTCGCGCAGTTCGGGGAGGGCGCGGATGCGCTCGGTGGCGGCGAGGCCGTCGAGGACGGGGAGTTGTAAGTCCATCAGGATGATGTCGGGGCGCTCGCGCGCGGCGACGGCGACGGCCTGCTCGCCGTCCGAGGCTTCGATGATGTGGCAGCCCTGGTGTTCGAGCGCGAGCCGCATGGCGAGGCTCGCGTCCTCGTAGTCTTCGACGACCAGGATGGTCAAATCTTCGAGCCTTCGCTCAGCCATCGGGGGAACACTTCCTTTCCGGGGCAGCACAAAATAATCGCTTTGCAATGACAATGCAATGTCGGGCGCGCGGGCGGCATGGTAAACAGTTTCCGCTCTCCGCACGAGGCGCCCCGCCTCACGGCCGCCGCAGGCCGCACATCCCGGCAAGTCGAGGTCGAAAAGAGTTGATGAGCGAACAGGATTACCGCGTCCGCGAGTGCGTCCACCGCGCCCGCGGGGCCGCGGGCGACTTCTACAACGGAGCCACCTACGTCCGCTACCTCCAGAGGCTGCGCAGCGCCGCGGCCGTGAGGTTCGCCGGCAAAGTGACTTCCTTCTTCTGGGCCGACGCCGCGCAGGTTCTCGTCTGGCTCTGCCGCGACTGCGCCTCCGAGATCGGAATCCGCGAGAACTAAATAAAGTTTCGAGTTCCGAGTCCCGAGTTAAAGACAAGAACCTGTTTTAACTCGGAACTCGAAACTCGGAACTCGAAACTATGCGTTGAGCGGTTTGCCGCAGCGGTTGCAGAAGCGCGCGGAGGGGTCGCGCTGCTCGGCCCCGCAGGAGGGGCAGGCGTGCGCGACGCGCAGGTTCGCGCCGCACTTCGAGCAGAAGGCCGAGCCGGAGACGACGGCCATGCCGCACGTCCCGCAGCGCCCCGGCAGCGGCGGCACGTACCCGCCCGCCTGCTGCGCGACGTGCGCCTCGATGATCTTCCACGCGTCCTCGGTCAGCTTGTGCTGCCAGTAGGCCCCGAGCGCCGGCAGCGCCAGCAACAGCCCCGACGTAAGGAAAACGGCGACCGCCGCGACCGCCGCCTTGTCGAACCATTTCTGCATCCCGACTTCGACGCGCGTGCCGCCGTGCTCGGACGTGACCTTGATGGTGAGCGCGGCCGAAAGCCCCGTCAGGTCGCGCAGCGTCGAAGACTTGCGCGCCTGGAGGACGGCGGTCGAGGAGACCATCATGGTCTGCACCTCGAAGCCCCCGTCGGCGTCGAACAGGGCGCGCAGTTCCGCCAACAGTCGTGTGACGTCGGCCTCGACGCCCGGATAAAATCTGCTGTCCATAACGTCGCCTATCGTCCTTTCCCCTGGCGTCCTATTCTACGTCAAAAAAAAGTTTCGGGTTGCGAGTGAGAGGGATTTTAGATTTTAGATTTGCGATTGAAAGAAGCGAGGCCCCCGCGCTCTCCCAATCAAAAATCAAAAATCAAAAATCCCTCTCACTCGCAACCCGAAACTCGCGACTCGCAACGTTTTTAGTCAGTTGCCCTTCTTGCCGCCCTTCTCTTTGGTCTTCAAGTCCTCTTCGGTGACGGCGTGGGTCTTGGCGGCCTCGACGATCTCCCGGGCCGTCTCGATGGCGCGTTCGAGTTGGTCGCGCTCCGGCTCGTCCTTGATGCTTTCGCGCAAGGGGGTGAGCTGCGGGACGAGGCGGGCGGCGGCCTCCGAGAGTCTGTAGAGCGACTTCCGCAGCAGCGCGCTCTCCGGGCTGCGCTGGTGCGCGTCGTCAATGTTGACGACGGCCTCGTCGAGGATGCGGGCCACGTCGTAGAGCAGTTGGGCGCGCGTGCCCTTGACCTCGCCCCACTGCTCCTTCTCCTTCTCGGCCTCGCGCGCCGCGCCGGCCGGGTCGGTGAGCGCGAGCACGCGGCGCTGGGCGGCCTTGATGAAGACGGCCGTGCGCTTGTCCAACTCCTGGTTGTCGCGCACCTGTTCGATCTCCTCGGGCGTCAGGTGCTCGCGCCTCTGCGCGGCGGCCGGGAGCGCGGCAGAGAAGATGAGCGAGAGGCCGAGCAGGAGGGCGGGGGTCGAAGGCGTTGACTTGTTCATGGCTCTTTCAGGCGGCCGCGCGGGGCCGACGCGGGCGAGTGTTCAGCGGCGGTCGGGCTTCTTCTCCCGGTCGGGGGCGGCCGCCCCCGTGGCG
>JALZHT010000112.1:2436-8445 GCA_030860645.1 Acidobacteriota bacterium | reverse complement strand
CATCAGGACGCGCGCCGACGCGCGCGCGCGCCGCTCGGTCGCCGCCTTCGCGCCCGTGTCCACCATCCGCACGCGCCCGTCCGCGTCGAGGTGTGTCAGTTCACCCATGCGGGTGAGTAAATCCCAAAGGGCGCGGGGAGGCAAGCCGGGCGGGCGAAAAAAATTTCGGGCGCGGGCAAAAATTTTTAGCGGGCGCGCAATCCGCCGCGGCGGGGCGGCCCGTATTTTGGCAAAGCTCGGAAATCAGAGAGAGGGAGAAAGGGAAGAAGGTATGAAGAAGTTTATGGTGGCGCTGGTCATGGCGTTCGTCGGCCTCGCGGCCGCGCAGGCGTCGGCGCAGGAGAACCCGATGGTCGGCGGGGCGGCGATGTTGAAGTCGAAGAACATCGTCGAGAACGCGCTCAATTCGCAGGATCACACGACGCTCGTGGCCGCCGTCAAGGCCGCCGGCCTCGTCGAGACGCTCGCGGGCAAGGGGCCGTTCACGGTCTTCGCCCCGACCAACGCGGCCTTCGAGAAGCTGCCCGCCGGGACGGTCGAGACGCTGCTCAAGCCCGAGAACAAGGGCACGCTCACGAAGGTGCTGACTTACCACGTCGTGGCGGGCAAGTGGGACTCGAAGAAGCTGATGCAGGCGATCAAGAGGGGCGGCGGCTCGGCCACGCTGAAGACCGTCAGCGGCGACACGCTGACGGCGACGATGAGCGGCGACGCCCTCGTCCTGCGCGACGAGAAGGGCGGCACCTCCGCCGTCACCATCGCCGACGTGATGCAGTCGAACGGCGTCATCCACGTCATAGACACCGTGCTCATGCCGAACTAAGTTTCGGGTTTCGAGTGGAGAGGGTAGCGGAGCGGGAACTCGACGAGCGCTGGTTGAGAGTCGCGCGCCCCCGTTTTAACACAGAGGTCACGGAGGGAGCACAGAGGTCACGGAGAAAACCATTTCTTCTCTGTGCCCTCTGTGCTCCCTCCGTGACCTCTGTGTTGAGAATGAAGTCCCGCCTCACTCAACACTCGCTGGTCGCAATATTTGTCTCAAACTCGGAACCCGAAACTCTACCCCGGCAGCCGCACGACCTTGACCACCGTCCCGGCCTCGGCCGTCCTCACGCCTTGCGGGATGACGGCGAGGGCGGTGGCACGGGCGAAGGCGACGAAGTCGGACGAGCCGCCCCACTTCAGCGGCTCCGCGAGGAGCCGGCCGTCGCCGTCGGTGCGCAGGGCGGCCGGCAGGTAGCTCACCCTCTCGGCCGCGCCTCTCGCCGGGCGCGCGAGCACGGCGTGCTCTTCGGGGAGTGCGGGACGGCGCGCGCCCTGCATCGCGAGCAGGGCCGTCCGCGCGAAGAGGTTGAAGGTGACGGAGACGGAGACGGGGTTGCCGGGCAGGCCGAAGACGAGCACCTGCCGCCCGCCGGGCAGGCGCGCGAAGACGGTCGGCTTGCCCGGCCGCAGCGCGACCCGCTCGAAAAAGATTTCGCAGCCGAGCGCGTGCAGCGCGGCCTTCGTGAAGTCGTAGCGGCCCATCGAGACGCCGCCCGACAGGACGATCAAGTCCGCGCGCCCGGCGGCCTCGGCGATCAGCCTTTGCAACAGCTCCGGCTCGTCGCCCGCGAACGGCAGCCGCTCGACACGCGCGCCCGCGAGCCGCGCGTAGGCCGCCAGCGAGTAGGTGTTCGAATCGCGTATCTGATCCTCGGCGGGCCGCTCGCCTACGGGCACCAGCTCCGTCCCCGTCGCGAGCACGGCCACCCGGGGACGCTGCCTGACCGGAACCTCCGCGTAGCCGAACGAGGCCAGCACGGCCGCGCGCGCCGCCGTCACCTCCTCGCCCTCCCCGAGCACCGTCTCGCCCGCGCGGATTTCGCTCCCGCGCACGACGAAGAACTGCCCCGGCTCGGTCGCACGTTCTATCTCGACGACTTGCCCGTCCCCCGACTCGCGCGTGACCTCGACCTGCTGCACGCTGTCGGCGCCCTCCGGCAGCGGCGCCCCCGTCATGATGCGCACGGCCTCGCCCGCCTGAAGACGCCCGCGCCACCCGCGCCCCGCCGCCGCCTCGCCCACCACGCGCAGCCGCGCCGGCACGTCGCGCACGTCCGCCGAGCGCAGCGCGAAGCCGTCCATCTGCGCGCGGTCGAACGGGGGCAGGTCGGTGTCGGCGATCACGTCAGCGGCGAGCACACGCCGCAACGCGTCTTCGAGCGCCACGCGCTCCGCGCCGAGCGGCTGCGTGCGCGCGAGGACGATGCCGATTGCCTCAGCGACGGAAATCATCAGACTTCATTCAATTAAGAATTAAGAATGAACAGAGCCAATTTTTAATTCTTAATCCTCCTCAAGCGGTCGGCGGTCTTCCGGCGGCGCGTCGCGGCCGTACCCGTCGAAGAGCAGGCCGCCGAACGGTTCGAGAGTTTGTTCGACGAGGGCGACGGCCGGCCCCGCCTGCTTCCCCGCGAACAGCGACTCGAAGGCGCGGCGGAAGCTTTCGGCGAACGCCGCGTCCACTTCCCGCAGCCGCCGCGGGATGGTCTTGCTGTGCGCCGACCAGAGTCCGCGCGAGCGCAGAAAGAAGTCGGCCAAATCCTGGTAGAGGTATGCGCCGGTGGCGACGAGTTCTTCCGGCGAGCGCGGGTGCCGGATGTCGTCCACCCAGTCGGTGAGCCGGTAGCGCATGTGCCGCAACTCGCCCTCGTCCCAACGCGGCGGGCCGGCCTCGTAGACGCGGGCGGCCAGCCGCTTCAGGCGCGCGGAGAACTCGCTCGCCGCCGGGATTTCCACACCCTCGATCACCATCCGCATGAGCGAAGGGATGCCGCGCCGCCGGTCGGACTCGAAGTAGTGGTTCACCGTCTCCGGGTCGTTGACGAAGACCTCAACCGGCCAGCCCGCGTAGACGAACGCCTCGCGGCGGGCGCGCGCCAACCGTTCGTAGACAACGACGAGGTCGAGGTCGGAGGCGGGCGTCGCCTCGCCGCGCAGCACCGACCCGGCGAGGAAGACGACGCCGGCCCCCGCGTACCTCTCCCGCCAGATTCTGTGCACCGCCTCGACCGGCTCGGGTCTCATCGTGGAAAACGGCGAAGCGGCTGCCTCTCACCGTGATGAAAGACAGCCGCTTCCGCAGGAGTGGCGGAGCCGACGGGACTCGAACCCGCGACCTCCGACGTGACAGGCCGGCGTTCTAACCAACTGAACTACGACTCCGCGAGAATTTCAAACCGCCCGGCGCAGACGTGGTAGGCACGGAGGGACTCGAACCCCCAACCTCTTCCTTGTAAGGGAAGCCGTCTACCATTGACGTACGTGCCTGCAAAGAACCGCTTTGCGCCAACCCCGATTTCTCAAGGCTTTTTCATTCTACGGAATTTCGCAGCCCTGTCAACGGCCGCGATTACTCGCTGAACAGTAATAAAGTCTGGCCCATATTATTCGCAAAAGGTGTTAGGGATGCAGCTTTTTTGTCAGTGAGAGCCAAGATTAGTAAACACAAATGTCTCGCATTAAGAAGCGAAAGAAATTTTTATTGCAATTCTGGCCCTAGCGGCGTTACTCTATGCCGCGTGAGTGTCACCTCGCCGGACTCTCGGCATACCGACGCTCTTATCTAAGCACACTAATATCGGGCCGCCGTGAAGGATTCCTGGCAGCGTAGAATGATTAACAGCGGGCGCGTCTGTTAGAACAGCGTGAGCAGGCTGTTAATGAGACTTAGCGCGGCCTCTGTTAGTGCGCTAGAGGGTGTGGCGCTCGTATCCGTCTCGCTCACCGTGGTTGTAGCAGCAGGCAGCGGTGATGTAACGCCGTTCGGTATCTCACCGTTTACCGTGATGCCATTCGGTATATCACCGGCGCGGACGGAACAAGCTAGCGCGAGAGTCAACGCCGTGACCCTGAGAGTCTTACGCATCGCTATTTTCCCTTTCAGTTGTTGACGGGAATTAACCAATTTTGCCGCCGCGTCCTTCTGAGGTGCGGCGGCATTCGTGTATTTGCCGCACTTCGGCAAACGTGGGGAAAGGCATACCTCACATGAATTTAGCAGATGCCCGCCTGAAACAACTAGATAACCCCTCCCTCACCGCTAATGAGCGCGTCCTGCTGCGTTGCCGTCTCGCGGCAGAGTTTATTCACATCGGGCAGTATGAGGTTGCGCTTGAGGCTTTGGGCGAACTGTGGCCGGGCATCGGGGAGCGACCCAACGTAAAAGGGCTGAAACCTTTGACCGCCGCCGAAGTGCTTTTACAAAGCGGCGTGCTGTCGGGGTGGCTCGGAAGCGCACGGCACATCACAGGCGTACAAGACAGAGTTAAAGACCTGCTCTTTGAAGCACTCCGCATGTTCAAATCCCAGCGCCAGCACGTGAAGGTGTCAGAGGCGCAATATGAACTCGGCATGTGCTATTGGCGGCTCGGCGCATTCGATGAGGCGCGAGTCGTTTTGGACGAGGCACTCAAGGGCTTAGGTGAGCAGGACGCAGAACTAAAGGCCAAAATCCTCATACGTCACACCCTTGTCGAAGTCTGGATAGGACGCTATCACGACGCCCTGAATGTTCTCGAAAAAGCTAGGGAGTTCTTTGAAAGCTGTGGTGATGCGCTCAAAGGCAGGTGGCATGGTCAGAGGGGCATAGTTCTCAGGAGGCTTGCCACGGCAGAGAGGCGTGCTGACTACGCAGACAGGGCAATAATAGAATTTACTGCCGCCATCTATCATTACGAGCAGGCGGGGCATGAGAGATACTGCGCTATAAATCTCAACAATCTCGCCATGCTGTTGTACCAGCTAGGGCGATACTCTGAGGCTCACGAAAACCTAGACCGCGCAACTAGGATTTTCGAGCGGCGTCAAGACTCCGGCATCCTCGCGCAAGTAAATGAAACGCGGGCGCGGGTGTTCGTTGCGGAGGGCCGCTACAAGGAAGCCAACCGCATTATCTCTGGCGTCATTCAGTCATTCCAGAAGGGTGGCGAGTCTGCCTTGCTTGCCGACGCGCTGACGATTCAAGGCGTCGTGTGGGCGCGGCTTGGAGTGCATGAGAGTTCGCTGCACGTACTCCGTCACGCGATGGGCGTAGCGCAGGACTCCGGCTCATTCACTAACGCGGGATTGGCGGCGCTGACTTTGATTGAGGAGCATGGGCGGGAGAGGCTGTCCGACACAGAACTCTTTGACGTGTACCGCCGCGCTGATGACTTACTCAAGAACACGCAGGACGCCGAAGAAATAGAGAGGCTAAGGGCGTGCGCTCGCATCATGGGGCGGCGGCTAGTCGGCGCGAGGCTAAGTGAGAAGGGGTTCGTCCTCACGGACGTTGTGCTGGCATATGAAGCGAAGTTCATCAGGGAGGCGTTAGAGGCTGAACAAGGTAGCGTCTCGCGGGCGGCACGAAGGTTAGGCATTCGACATCAGTCGCTCTCACGCATCCTCAAAGCGCGGCATCAAGATTTGCTCAGCCTGAGAACACCAGCCAAAACCCGCCGACGCAGCCTCATCCGTCACGCATCAACGCCTAAGCGGCATGCCGCAAAGAAGCGGGCGTGGCCCACCACCGTCCTGCACGTCGAAGACCACAAGGTAATTGCGGAAGCCGTAAAAGAGACTTTGGAACTGGAAGGCTGGCGCGTAGTGACGTGCGGCGATGGAGCAGCAGCACTGAAGACGCTAGCGGGTAACGCCCGTTACGAACTTCTCATCGTTGATAATCACCTGCCGAATGTTAACGGGCTTGAAGTCGTGCGCTACGCGCGGCAGCTACCGCACCGTCGGAAGACACCGATAATCATGCTCTCGGCAAGCGAGGCAGAGGCGGAAGCGCGGAGTGCAGGCGCGGACGTATTCTTGCGGAAGCCACAAGACATAGGAGAGTTAACGGCAATAGTGTCACGCCTATTGCCCAAAGGGAATAGAGAAACGGGAGTCGCGGAAGGGTAGGCCGCACTCCCGTTCGCACGCCTGCCTAGGAACGGGGCGGGCAGTGCCGCGGGGCCGCGTGCGCTTGGTGGGAGC
>JALZHT010000112.1:0-2426 GCA_030860645.1 Acidobacteriota bacterium | reverse complement strand
GCCACGCGGCCCCGTCGCTAACCGATGGCGCATAAGTTTCGTGATGGGCAGCGCGTGTGCTGGGCAAGCCGGTAGGAGAATCAGCGCGAAGGCTCTGACAACTTTACCCACCTCCATACACCTTTTGCTTTTATGAGATGTGACCAAAGTCGCCGCCGGAACCGTGGAGGTTCGGCGGCTTTGTCGCGCATGGCTGAAAAATCGTGATACGCGGAGAAAGGGTGTCCTCACATGAGCTTAGTAGATGAGCGACTGAAGGAACTAGACAATCCTGCGCTGACCGAGGAAGACCGCACCTTATTACGCTGCCGCGTGGCGGCGGACTTCATCCACAGAGGGCAGTACGAGGCTGCCCGCGAGGCTCTGGGTGAGTTGTGGCTCGGCGTCGGGCAGAGGGCGGTAGTGAATAACCTTCAGCCCGTGCTAGCCGCTGAAGTCTTGCTCCAATGCGGCACCCTCATAGGATGGCTCGGCAGCGTTAGGAACGTCTCCGGGGCGCAGGAGCAGGCTAAAGACATGCTCTCGGAAGCACTCCGCAAGTTCAAGTCTAATGGGAAACACGCAAAGGTGTCAGAGGCGCAATACGAACTCGGCATGTGTTACTGGCGGCTCGGCCAGTATGACGAGGCGCGGGTAATCTTGGAGGAGGCATTCAAGGAGTTAACTGAGCAGGACGGGGAGTTGAAGGCGAAAGTGTTGATAAGGCGCACGCTGGTAGAAGTCTGGACGGGTAGGTATCACGACGCTTGGAAGATTCTTGACGAGGCTGCGTCCTTCTTCGAGAGTTGCGGCGACGCACTCAAAGGCAGATGGCACGGTCAGAAGGGATTAGTCCTGAGAAGGCTTGCTACGGCCGAAGGGCGAGCCGATTACGCGGACAGGGCGGTGATAGAGTTTACAGCGGCTATCTTTCACTACGAACAGGCGAGGCACGAAAGGTACTGCGCTATCAACCTGAACAACCTAGCCATGCTGCTTTATAAGCTAGGGCGTTACAGCGAGGCTCACGAACACCTCGACCGGGCGGAGTTCGTTTTCACGCGGCTGAATGACCCCGGCACGCTCGCGCAGGTAGATGAGACCAGAGCGCGGGTGCTGGTGGCCGAGCGGAAGTACAGAGAGGCAGACCGCGTCCTCGCGGGTGTCATTAAGACTTTCGAGCAGGGCGGCGAGGCCGCTTTGCTGGCAGAGGCGCTGACGCTGCAAGGCGTGGTGTGGGCGCGGTTGGGGGCCGTCGAAAACTCCATCCAAATCCTGCGCCGCGCGATTGAGGTAGCCGAGGGCGTCGGTGCTCTCACAGTCGCGGGCCTCGCCGCGTTGACGCTCATCGAGGAGCACGGAGGCTCGCGCCTCTCCCCGGCCGAAGTCTCTAAGGCGTACGTGCGTGCGGACAGGCTGCTCAAGGGCACGCAGGACGCGGAGGACATCGCGCGTCTGCGGGCGTGCGCCCGCGCCGTCGTCAAGCGGCTGACGGGGATGCAGTTGCACGAGAAGAATTTCAGCTTTTACGGCGCGGTGCATGAGTTGGAAGCTAAGTTGATAGAGCAGGCTTTAGAGGAGGCAGATGGGAGCGTCGTGCGGGCGGCCAAACTGCTCGGCCTCAAGCACCAGACGTTCACCTCCATGTTGCAGACCCGGCACCAGAAGCTTTTGGCGAAGCGGAAGCCGCGGGAGAGGCGGCTGCGGAGCATCATCAAAGAGCCGGAAGAGTAACAGGGCGGCGCAGAGGTTCACGGCGGGGCGTGTGCCGGGCTTTCACCGGCCATCTTGCGACGGTGGGCACGGGATACTTCCCGCGTGGACTAAAGTCCATCGCAAAAGCGGACGAGTCCGCCACGCCCCATAAGAACCTTCGGCGGCTGCATATTCGAGTAAAATTCCGCACCCGGCACTGTCAAGCGGCACCCGCGCCGGCGGGGCCGCACCCCGTCGGCCGCTTGCCACGCCAAAATCAGGAACTAAAATGGCGGGCGTCGTGTGTTAGTGTCGGGCGAGGCGGCGCGTCTCCCCGACCGTTCACCGGCCGCGCCCGGCCTGCTTTCAGAGGAGCCAGACGGGCAACTCGCCGGGGGCGGGGGAAGTCTCCCCGCCGGGAGGTTCGTCTGTCGGTTCCGGGGGCGGCGGTTGGGCGTCGCCCGCGGGGGCGTCCGGGCGTTCGCGCCCGCGTTCGAGCGGCGTGATGAGCACTTCGTTGACCTGCCCGTCGAGTCTCCCGATGACCGGCATGAGCGTCCTCCCTTGCTTCCCGTCGGTTCGCGTTTCCGGCTATATTTTACCGTGAGATTTCGCCGTCGAGAGTTTAAAGTCGTGACGAAGACCCCTGCAAGTTCCGCCGCCGCGCGGCGCGTGACGCCCGCCGCGCGCGCCCTCCTCTTCGCCCTCCTCTTCGCCGCGGCCGCGGGCGCGCAGCAGGAGACCAACCAGCG
>JALZHT010000111.1 GCA_030860645.1 Acidobacteriota bacterium | reverse complement strand
GGGTTTGGGCGGCGGGATACTCTCCCTGCTGGCGGTCTTCGGCGAGCGCATCTTTCCGGTCGGCGGGAGCACGGCGCGCGGCATCAGCATCCTCTACGCGGCGCGCGGCATCGGCACGGCCGTCGGCCCCTTCGTGGCCCGCCGCCTCGCCGGCGACACGCGCGCCCGGATGCAGCGCGCCATCGGCCTCTCCTTCCTCGTCGGCGGCCTCTTCTACGTCGCCTTCGGACTCTCGACCGACTTCACGCTCGCCCTCGTCGTCCTCGCCGCGGCGCACGCCGGCGGCAGCGTCCTCTGGATGTACTCGACCGTGCTACTGCAACAGACGGTCGAAGACAACGTCCGCGGCCGCGTCTTCGCCGCCGAGATGACTTTGGTCACGCTCACGCTGGCCGCCTCGAACTACGCGACCGGCGAGGCCCTCGACCGCTTCCTCTATTCGCCCCGCGCCGTCACCGTCGCCATCGGGGTCTTCTTCTGCCTGCCCGGCCTGCTGTGGTTATTGACGAGGCGCTGGTGGGACAGGGAAGAAAATTTCGCGGGAAGAGAATAGCCGCGTTCTCTAGGCGTCTCGCGGAGTGAAATGCCGTGGTGCAGCCGCCGCCGTCGAGGAGGTCGGCTTCGACTCGCAGTCGGCCTTTCACTCGCTCCGCAGGGCGATCATCGGATCGACTTTCGTGGCGCGGCGCGCCGGCAGGTAAGAAGCCAGAAGCCCCACCGCGATAAGCACACCCGAAACGCTGACGAAGGTTACAAAATCGGTGGCCGTCACCCCGTAGAGCAGGCTCGCCATCAGGCGGGTCAGGCCGTAGGCCGCGGCCAACCCCGCCCCCACCCCTATCAGGGTCAACGTCAGCCCCTGGCCGAGAACCAATCGCAAAACGTCTACCGCCTGTGCGCCGAGCGCCATGCGGATGCCGAGTTCGCGCCGGCGCAGCGTGACCGAGTAATTCATGACGCCGTAGACCCCCACCGCCGCCAACAACAGCGCGAGTCCGGCGAACGCGATCAGCAGCGTCATGTTGAAGCGGCGCCCGGAGAGCGACTCTGCCAGCACCTGCTCCATCGTCCGTACGTTCGTCAGCGCCTGCTCCCTGTCGACTGAATATATGGCTTTGGAGATGGGCTGGATGAAGTCCTGGGGGTTGGAGGCGGTGCGCGCCACAAACGTCATGTACGGCCGCGGGGCTTGTTTGTATGGCAGATACATCATGGAAGCCGCCTCGGCGTCCAGCCCGCTCCCCTTCACGTCGCCCACCACGCCGACCACCTCGCGCGGCCCTTGCTGAAGGTGGAAAGAGGGCGTCAGCCGCTTGCCTATCGGGTCCTGCCCCGGCCAGAACCGGCGCGCCATCGCTTCGCTGATGATCACAACCTGGACACCGTTTTCACGATCCTGGTCGCTGAAGAAGCGGCCCTGTCGCAGGGGGATGCCCATCGCGCGGAAGTAATCGGGGCTGATGTAGCGCGTCTGCGCCATCGGCTGCTCCGCGACCGCCGACGCGGGCCGGCCTTCAACAGTAAAGGGCTGTGTCGACCCGCCCCCCGTCAAAGGGATGGTGGTGGTGGCCCCCGCGGAAACGACGCCGGGCAGGGCTCCGATCTGTTCCAGCACGCGGTCGAGGAAAGCAAGCTGCTGGTGGGGGTCAGAGTACCTGGTGGGGGATAAGCTGACGCTCATCGTCAACGTGTTGCCGGTGTCGAACCCCGGGTCGACGTGTTGCAGCTTCCAGAAACTCCGGATCATCAGCCCGGCCCCGATCAGCAGGATCAGCGACAAGGCCACTTCAGAAATCACCAGCGCCTTGCGGGTGCGCTGCTTGACGGAACTGCCGCCGGTCCGGCCCGTGCCTTGTTTCAGAGCCTCACTCATCTCCGCCTTAGTGAACTGCAACGCCGGCGCGATTCCGGCGACAACGCCGGCCCCGAGCGAGACGAGCAGGGTGAAGCCGAGCGTCCATTTGTCGATGCCGATTTCGCCGGGGTCGGGGAGGGTGCCGGAGCTGAGCCGCACCAGCATCTCGCTCCCCCAGCGGGCGAGCAGAAGACCGAGTACGCCTCCGACGACCGCGAGCAGCACGCTCTCGGTCAGTAACTGCCTGACGACCCGCGCCCGCGTCGCGCCGAGTGCGATCCGGAGCGCGATCTCTTTCTGGCGGTTAGCCCCTCTGGCGAGCATCAGGTTGGCGACATTCGCGCAGGCGATCAACAGCACGAAACCTACGGCGCTGAAAAGCACCAGCAGCGCCGGGCGGATGTCGCCGACGAGGTCTTCCTGGAGCGGGATGACCACGGCTCCCCAGCCCTTGTTCTCCTCCGGATACTGCTGTTCGAGTCGGCTCGAAATCGTGCTCATCTCCGCCTGCGCTTGCGCCAGGGAGGCGCCCTGCTTTAACCGGGCGATGACCAGGGAATCATGGATTGATCGGATCTGTCTTTGCTTGCTATCCCACGCCAGCGGCACCCACAGCTCGGCCTCCTGCGGGAACTGGAACCCGGCCGGCATGATCCCTACGACGGTGAAGCTGCGGCTGTTAAGTGTCAGCGTCCGGCCGATCAGGTTCGGGTCAGCCCCGAAGGCTCGCTGCCAGAGTCCGTGGCTAATCACGACCACGTGATCGCGCCCCGGCTGCTCCTCTTCCGGGGAGAAGGTGCGCCCCTGGCCCGGGGTAGAGCGCAACACCGAAAAGAAGTCTGAGGACACGGCGGTGCCGATGACGGACACGGGGTCGCCGCTGGTGCTCAGACTGAAGCGGGCGTATTCGTAAGCCGCCATCTGCTCGAAGGCGCGGCCCTGCTCCTTCCAGTCCAGATAGTTCGCCGGTGAGACGGAGAACCTGTCCAGGCCGGGGAAGCTCTCCTGCGGCGGGGTGTGCCAGACGTGCACGATTCGTTGGGAGTCGGGGTAGGGTAAAGGACGGAGCAGAAGGCCGTTGATCACACTGAAGATCGCCGTGTTAGCGCCGATCCCGAGGGCGAGCGACAGCACCGCCACCGTCGTGAAGACCGGGCTCTTGATCAGCACCCGCACCCCGTAGCGAACATCCTGCCACAGGGGTTCCACAAAATGGCCCATTCTGACCTCCCTAACTTTTTCTTTGACTTGCTCGATTCCGCCCAGTTCTATCAGGGCCGCCCGCCGAGCCTCTTGAGGCTTGAGTCCTTCGACGATCTTGGCCTCGATCAGCATCTCCAGGTACGCCTGGATTTCTTCCGTGAACTCCTGCTCCACCCGGTTCTTGTGGAGCAGGTTGCGCCAGAGACTAGACAGGCGGGGTATCAGGGGCACGGCGGCTTCTCCTCCTCAGGTGGCCTTGAGGGCGCTCGCCATCGCCAGGGAGATGAGCCGCCAGTTCTCCGTCTCGGCCTCAAGCTGGCGCTGGCCGGCTTTGGTGAGGCGGTAGTACTTGGCGCGGCGGTTGTTCTCTGACTCGCCCCAGGAGGACTGGAGCCAGCCCGCCTCCTCCATCCGGTGTAAGGCAGGGAAAAGGGAGCCGGGTTTGACCTGAAAGGTTCCCGTCGTGATCTGTTCGATGCGTTGTGAAACGCCCAGCCCGTGCAACGGGCCTAAGGCCAGCGCCTTCAGCACCAGCAGGTCAAGAGTGCCTTGCAACAGATCAATTTTCTTACCCGCCACGTCGCCTCCTATAGACAGTCTGTAGGATATACATAAACCCTCCCGTATAGAATGTCAATAGGAGGCTCGCAACCGTCCTGATGGCTATCTTAGCGGCAGGGCGAGGATGACCGGCTCTTTGAGACTCTCCGGCGACGGGATGGCCTCCCGCTCGTCCAGGCTGCGCAGTTGGCTGTTGGCGATGTAATGGAAGCGCCCGCGTGCGACCACGCCGGTCGTCGGAATATTGAAGAGGGGGTTGTTCGACTCCAGCACGCGCAGCCCGACGGCCCGGCCGAGCGTCCTGTCCAACTCGACCCGCACGACGCGAACCGGCTTGAAGCCGTTCTGCACCCCGATAAGCCCGCCCGCGTGCCAGTACAGCCCGTCGAAGCCGGCCAGCGACACGTCGCCGGCCGCCGCGAGTGGCCGCACCGTCTTATCCGCGAGGCCGACCCTGGAGACCCCGCGCGCGTCGGCCACGAACAGGTAGCGTCCGTCGCCGGAGACGGCCACGCCGTTGGGGTAGATGAAGGTGTCAGCGCCGATGAAGGTCTCAAGCGCGTCGGCCGCCCGCGGCAACTTCAGCACGGAGCCGGAGAGGCTGTCGGTGACGAAAAGGTCGCCGGAGCTGCTGAGGGCGATGTCGTTGAATAAATGTTTCCGCCCGTCGCGGGCGCTCTCGTATTTTTTAATCAGCCTGCCGCTCTCAAGGTCGTACTTGAAGAGGGCGCTGCTCCCCTCGCCCCCCTCGTCGCGGCCCCCCGAGGCGGCGCACGCCCACAGCAGCCGCCGCCCGGCGTCCACCCTCAGCCCCAGCACGTTCAGCAGTCCGTCCTGCCGCGGGGAGGTGAAGTCTGTGACCCGGCCCCCGCGGGCGACGCGGACGATCTTGCGTCGGTAGATGCTGCCCACGTAAAAGGCGTCGGCGACCGGGTCGTAGGCGATCCCCTCGGGGATCAGGTCCTTCTCGGCCAGCTTGAAGGCCGCCGTGCTGCGGCCCTTCGGGGCGGCGTTTCTGCGGACGGCCGCCCGGAGCCGCTTCAGCTCGCGACGCCCCTTGAGCAGCGCGAAGTCGGGGTGGTCGAGGTTGGGTGCGCCGCCCATGCGCGCGAGCGAGTCCAACGTCGCGAGGGACTCGCCGGCCTTCCCGTTCAAGGCGTAGGCGCGCGCCAGCCATTCGAGGACTTCGGCGTGACGCGGGTAACGGTCGCTCAGCCGCCGCACGTTCTCTAAAAAAGCCGGGTAGTTCTTCTCCCGGTAGGCCCGCGTGGCGGCGACCTCCGGGTCTGACTGCTCCTGCGCTCCCGTCAGGGAGATGGAACCGCACAAGAGAAGGGCAAAGGTGTATAAGGCGAGCCGAACGGTACGAGCCATCGGATTAAATCCCAGAAAAAGGTTGACGGCAGAACTTAATTCGACGCCGGCGAGGAGGTTCGGAATCGAAGGCTTCGATTCTACGAGTCGGCCGGGGTAAATGTTTTCGTTCCGGGTGGAAAGCCCGGAGGAGGCAGGCGCGCGCGGCAATTACTGCGCGGCGGGCGAGTTCGAGCGCGAGGGCGAACTCTTTGCCGCGGCCCGCTAACAACTCCGTGATCGTGTTCCTGGCTGCTGCCGGGGGCCACCGCCCCCGAGAAGGTGCGGATGGTCAGACGCGCGACGCGGCCTTCGTCGAGGAGCGTGACGCCGGAGTTGATTAGGAAGCGGGTGTGGGGGCGGATTTGTCAGGGACGGTCGGCCCGCGTGTGGGGGCGGTCAGGTGTTCCGCCATTAACCGGAGGCCCTGACCGCTTCTTCGTAGGCTGCCGACAGTTCCCTCTGATTCGTGATGCGGATGTCCAGGTCGCGCAGCAGCCCGTCCCCTACCCCGTAAATCCAGCCGTGCACCGCCAGCTCCTGCCCCCGTCCCCACGCATTCTGCACGATGGTCGTCCGCCCGACGTTCAACACCTGCTCGGTGACATTCAGCTCACACAGCCTGTCGAGGCGCTGCGCCTCATCACTGATTTTCGAGAGTAGCGCCTCGTGGCCGTGCATCACGTTCTGCACGTGGCGCAGCCAGTTGTCTATGAGGCCGAGTTGAAGGTTCCGCATCGCGGCCTGCACGCCGCCGCAGCCGTAGTGGCCGCACACAATCACGTGACTGACCTTCAGCACGTCCACCGCGAATTGCAGCACCGACAGGCAGTTGAAGTCAGTATGGACGACGACGTTCGCGACGTTGCGGTGGACGAACAGCTCCCCCGGGCGAAGGCCGACGAGTTGGGTCGCCGGCACGCGGCTGTCCGAACAACCGATCCACAGGTAGCGCGGGGACTGTTGCTGAGCCAGGGCGTGGAAAAATCCCGGGTCGTGAGCCTTGATACCCTCAGACCAGGCCCTATTATTCTCAAGGAGTTCTCTCAAGTCGCTCATGCCATCAGATTAGAGCAACAGAACTCGAACGCCTAACGACGGGGCCGGGGGGGGAGCCATCCAGGTAGCTTGTCGTTACTCACTGCCCGAACCTTTGGCGGTATTCGATGGACTAGATGAAGGCCCTGACCATCTCGGCGCGGACGAAGTCGCCGTTGAACTCTTCGAGCTTGTCGAGCCAGAACCGCCACCCCCGAAGTTGGTGTCCCGCGGGTCGTCCGGGTTGCGCCGCAGGTAGCCGTAGTACTGCATCAGCACGAAGGCCCGGTTCGTCTCCCTCTGGCGGAGGTCGGCGTCCTCGGCCACCCGCCTGAACACCCGCGCCCGCTTCTGCGCGTCGGCCGGCGTCGCGCCGAGCGCGGCGACGAGTTGCGCCCGCTCGACCGCCGACAGCACCCGCCCCGCGTTCTGGTCGAGTTGGGTGACGAACTCGCCCGCCGTCATCGCGGCCGGATAGGCCGTCGTGAAGCGCACGCTCCGGACGAAGTCGAGGGCGAAAGCGTTCTTGTTGGTCTCCAGTTGCCGCTGCCAGTCGCCGACGCCGACCCGCACGCCCTGCCCGAGTCGCCGGGCGTCGCTCTGGAACTCCTTCAGCCGGATGATCGGCACCGTGCCGGGGACGTTCGGCGAGGCCGAGTCGCCGTAGGCCGCCTGGTACGCGCGGTAGGCGAGGTAGCCCGTCTCCTGGAACTCGATGGAGAGGAAGAAGGCGGCCGAGACGTTGACGCGGCGGGCCTCACGGCACTGCGCGTCCGCGCCGCAACCCTCTATCTGGCCCGCCCAGAAGGTGAGGCCGGGGGCGTCCGGGTCGCGGTTGAGGAAGTCGTGGTAATGCTGCCGGACGAACGCCGACGGGTCGTCTATTGTGTTGCCGGCTGTTTCCGGCACGTCGTCGCTTATCTCCAGCGTCGCGGAGGCGACACTGCCGAGGCCGGCGTCGTTACCGGGGTTGTCCAGCGTGACGGAGAGGGCCTCCGTGCCTTCGGCGTGGGAGTCCTGGTTAAGAGGAAGGAGACAACGACATGAGGAAGGCCCCGCGGTTTTTAGTCTCGTCCTGCTGGCGGCGGCCGCCGCCGCGGCGCAAGAGAAGGAGTTTCCGAAGGCCGGAGACTGAACGCCCCCGGCCGGGGCATCGCTTTCCACCTCCCGGCCTTTCCTTTATCATCTCCGCACAGTCCACACGCCGCCCGAAAGTGTTAGCGCGCGCCGGACGAGTCTTACGTCAACGCCCGACAGTTTAAAGGATGGAGATTTTGGTGCGGCGAAATGGTTCCGCCCGGCCGGGGTAAAGGAGAGTCGTTCATGGATTTAGGTTTGCGCGGTAAGGTGGCGCTGGTGGCGGCGGCGAGCGGCGGGATCGGTTACGCGGCGGCGCTGGAGTTGGCGCGCGAGGGGGCGCGTGTGTTCCTGTGCTCGCGCGACGAGGGGCGGGCGCGGGCCGCCGCCGAGAGGATCGCGGCCAAGACGAGCGCGCAGGTCGCGGGCGTGCGGGCCGACGTGACGCGCGACGAGGACGCCGAGGCGTTCGTCTCGCGGGCCGTCTCGGAGGCCGGGCGCGTCGACATCCTCGTGACGAACGCGGGCGGGTCGCCCGGCTCGACCTTCGCCGAGACCGAGTTGGAGATGTACCGCCGCGCCTTCGAGCTGAACGCGCTCTCGGCCGTCAGGCTGGCGCGCCTGGTCGTGCCCGCGATGCGCGCGCGGCGCTGGGGCCGCGTCGTCAACGTCACCTCCATCTCGGTCAAGCAGCCCATCGCGGGACTCCTCCTCTCGAACACGGTGCGCGCGGGGCTGACGGGGTGGGCCAAGACGCTCTCGAACGAGGTCGCGGCCGACGGCGTCACGGTCAACAACGTCGCGCCCGGCTGGACGCTCACGGCGCGGCAGGAGGAGCACGCCGAGGCCCGCGGGCGCGCGCTCGGCAAGACGAAGGAGGAGATGATCGCCGGCTGGGCCGCCGAAGTCCCCGCCGGGCGTATGGCGCGGCCCGACGAGATCGCCGCCGCCGTCGCCTTCCTCGCCTCCGCGCGCGCCTCTTACATCACGGGGCAGACGCTCGTCGTTGACGGCGGCTGGGTCAGAGGACTGTTCTGAGAGCGCGGATTGCGGATTGGTTGGCGTCGCCGGAGTGTTGCGCGAGTCCATTTCAACACAGAGAACACGGAGGCCACGGAGAAGAGATGGATTTCTCTGTGGCCTCTGTGCCTGCTCTGTGCCCTCTGTGTTAAATTTGCCTTGCCTCACACTCGGCGTAGGAGCACTCCCCGAATCCGCAATCGTTAACGATGTCGAGCAACTACGAAATCACGAACGTCGTCGAGGCCGCGCGCGCGGAAAGGGACGTGGCGGCCGGCGACTTCGAGAACGAGGCGTGGTCGGGGGCGCGGCCCGCGCACCTGGCGCGGTACTGGTCGGGCG
>JALZHT010000729.1 GCA_030860645.1 Acidobacteriota bacterium | reverse complement strand
GGAGAAGCGAGCCGCTTTTACCCCGGCACCCGGCACCTTTCTTTTCAGTATTTCGGGACGTTCGGGTCGACCTCGTTCGACCAGGCGGTGATGCCGCCCTTGAGGTTGACGAGGCGGCCGCGGAAGCCGGCGCGCGTCAGCGCCTCGATGGCTTTGGCGCTGCGGACGCCCCCCTTGCAGTGCACCACCGTCTCGCGCGATTCGTCAATCTCGCCGCGGCGCTCGACGACCTGCGCGAGCGGGATGAGCTGCGTGCCGGGGATGCGCGCGATGTCGTACTCGTTCGGCTCGCGCACGTCTATGACCTGGATGTCGTCGCCGCGGTCGAGCCGCTGCTTCAGTTCGGTGGCCGTGATCTCTTCCATCTGCCGTGTCTCCTCCGTCCGGGTCTCGACGGCCGGGGCCGCAGGCCGCAGGCCGCAGAACTCCTCGTAGTCAATTAACTCCTTGATGGTGGCGCGCTCGCCGCACGCGGGGCAGTCGGGGTCTTTCCTCAGCTTCAGTTCGCGGAAGCGCATCTTCCACGCGTCGAAGAGGAGCAGGCGGTTGACGAGCGTGTCGCCCGCGCCGAGGATGAGCTTGACGACCTCGTTGGCCTGGATCGCGCCGACGATGCCGGGCAGCACGCCGAGCACCCCGCCCTCCGCGCACGAGGGGACGAGGCCCGGCGGCGGCGGCTCGGGGTAGAGGCAGCGGTAGCACGCGCCGCGCGCCGCCCAGAAGACGCTGGCCTGCCCCTCGAAGCGGAAGATCGAGCCGTAGACGTTCGGCTTGCCCGTCAGGACGCAGGCGTCGTTGACGAGGTAGCGCGTCGGGAAGTTGTCCGTGCCGTCGGCGACGAGGTCGTACTCGCGGAACAGCTCCAGCGCGTTCTCGCTCGTCAGCCGCGTCTCGTAAGTCTCGACGCGGACGTGCGGGTTGATGTCGCTCAGGCGGTCGCGCGCCGACTCGATCTTGGGGCGGCCCACGTCCTTCGTCCCGTGGACGATCTGCCGCTGCAAGTTCGACGCGTCGACCACGTCGAAGTCCACGATGCCGAGCGTGCCGACGCCGGCCGCCGCGAGGTACATGCCGAGCGGCGCGCCCAGGCCGCCCGTGCCGATCATCAGGACGCGCGCGGCCTTGAGCTTCCGCTGCCCCTCGACGCCGACCTCCGGCATGATGAGGTGGCGGCTGTAGCGCGCGACCTCCTCGTGCGAGAGCGCGGGCAACTCCCGCGGGCGCGCCGCGCCGCCGGCCTCCCTCTCCACGCCGACGCCGCCCGCGATGGCCGGCACGATGGAGACCGTGTCGCCGTCCTTGACCGGCGTCTCCAATCTCTGCGCGGCGCGGATGTCCTCGTCGCCCACGTAGACGTTGACGAAATTGCGGAGCGTGTTCTGCTCGCCGTAGAGGTGCCGGCGCAGCTCCGCGTGCTCGCCCGTCACGCGGTCGAGGGCCTCGCCCACTGTCCGCGCCTCGACCTCGACCTCCGACTTCCCGCCCGCGAACTGCCTGAGCGCGGTCGGGATTAAAACTGTGACTGCCATCTCTTAAAACTCCTTACTGATTCCCTTCTTCTGCTTCTTCCACGACTTCGTCTTCCGCCGCGTACGGGTCGGGCGGGGCCGCGCCCCACGGGACGACCCACGCCTCGATTTCTCCCGTGCCCCACTCTTCACGCGGCGGCACGAACAGCACGGCGAACCGCTGGTCGTTGATGCCGTACTCCTTCAGCAGCTCGCCCTTCCATTTCTCGGCGAGCCGCGCCGGGTCAACGTCGGGCGGCTCCTCCGGGACGCCCGGCGCGGCCTCAAGGTCGGCCTCCGGCGGCGGCGCGCCGAGGCGGACGACGAGGTAGACCGACAGAGACGCTTCGGCCTTCAGCACCTCGGCGAAGCCGCGGAAGAAAGCCCGCGCCTCGTCCTCGTACCTCAACTGGTAATGACTCATGCGGCCGACTTCGACGGCCTTCGGCGTCCTCCGCTCCGGCCCCGCGTCTTTCACCGGCGGCGGCGCGCCCTTCGGCAAGACCCAGCGCTGAATCTTCAACTTCTCCCCGTAGCCGCCGAAGATGACCCGCACGCGTTCGCCCGCGACGCCCTGTCCCTTCAGGGCGGCGACCTCGCCGTCGGCGACGCGCCGCCACGCGCCGGGCGCGCTCTCCGGGCCGTGGTAGACGACGACGTACGCCTGCGTCTCGGGCTGCGACCTCAACACGTCGGCGAAGCCGGCGAGCGGCGAGTTGCCCGTGCCCGGCCCCGTGGCCTCGCCCCACTCGAAACTGTCCCACGCCTCGTACTCGGAGAACTTACCCTTGAAGGTCTCCACGTCGTTGCGGTAACTGGACGGCTCGGGCGGCTCCGCGCCCGGCGGGACGAGCCAGAATTCGACGAACGACTCGTCCCGGCTCTTGTAGCGGCCGCCGTTGATCAGCTTGAGCCGCTCGGTGACGATGCCGCGCATCTGCACGAGGTATTGGTGCGTGACGTACAGGCGGTAGTCGGCCGTGCCGTTCCCCTCGCCCGCCGGGCCGTAGGCGATGACGTGGCCGGTGGCGTCCGGGTGGTTCATCAACTCGATGGCGAAGTTGTCGAGCCGCGCGCCGTGGTCGCAGCCGTGCGCGCGCGCGAACTCGTCAATCTTGCGCGCGCGCGGCACGTCACCCGCCGCGCGCTCCTGCGC
>JALZHT010000110.1 GCA_030860645.1 Acidobacteriota bacterium | reverse complement strand
CGGTTGAAGTGCCCGCCGCCGGCCGCCCGGCCGCCGCGCCGGGCCCCGTCAGGGTCGCGAGCCTGGAGCCTACGGGGATGGCCAAGCCCGTCGCCGATCTGCGCGACTACAACGGGACTTACTTCGGCGCGTCGGGCACCGGCACCATCGGCTACACGACGCTGTACCGGGACAACGAGGATAAGGGAGCAGCGTCCGGCTGCAACGGCGAAGGGTGTGGCCGCCACCCCGGCGTGGACATCCCTGTCAACAGCGGGACGCCCGTCTTCGCCTCGCTGGGCGGCACCGTCGTCCGCTCCGAATGCAACGGCGGGGTCGGCACTGGGTGGGGCGGCCTGATCGTCATCAGGTCGACGAACCCCTGGAACCCCAACGAGACCCTTTACTTCACCTACGCGCACCTGCGAGCGCGTTATTACGGCGTCGGCCAGTGGGTCAACACCGGCACGCAGATCGGCCTGAGTGGCGGGAACCGTAACCTCGACACCTGCCCCGGGAACTCGACTAACTCACACCTGCACTTCCAGATCGACAAGGACGACGGGAACAACTCCCCGTACTTCCCGGCGACCACCACGGAGTTAAACCAGCGCGACACCGACTTCCGCGTCACCACGAAGACTTACAACCCCATCGTCTTCGTGACGGGCGGCTACAGGTGGAGCTTCAATAAGTTCGGCGACCGTGAGCTGTGGGAACTCTTCAACGTCCAGAATTGGGGCGTCTCGAACGACGCGCTCTGGGTGAACGGCTTCGGCGACACCTACATCCGCCGCGGCGGCGACGTGAACTGCGGGCAGGCGCGGGCGTGCAGCAGCAGCATCTCGGCCGAGGCGAGCATGTACCCGAAGGTCTACCTCGACCTCCACAACGTGTGCTTCGGCAACCCGGGCAAGATCTACTTCACGACCTCCTCGGACCCCGTCTGGAACGAGACGAAGAGCGTGAGCTATTACCCGTCAGGCCCGGGCCCCTACAGGGAGCACATCTACATGACCCAGAACGGCGCGTGGAAGGACATCATCACGGGGCTGCGCATCGACCCCGCCGTGAGTTGCTCGTCGGGCGACGACCCGACCTACTACGGCGAGATCACCGTCGAGCGGTAGCCCCGGCGGGCGGGAGGGAGCGGCCGCGGCCGCTCCCTCCGCAAACCCGGGCGCCGGCCGCTCCCGGCGCCGCGGGCCCGTCCGGTTAAAGACGGGGCCGGGGCGGCTCAAGCGCGCGCCGGCTTAATCGTATTTCAGGTAGAACTCGGCGGCCACCTTGGTGGCGCCGGCGGCCCCGTCGCCCCCGGCGAAAAGAAGGTAATAGGTGCCGGGGCTCAGAACCTGTCTGAGCCTGACCGACGTGGACCTTTCGCGGCGGGCCAGTGCCCCGGCCGCCCCCGCGCCGCGGGACCACTGCTCGTACTGGCCGCTGTCGAAGATGTAGAAGTTGACCCCGGGTCCCGAAGTGACCTTGTAGCCGCCGACGACACGGGCGTTGGAGGCGTCCGGGGGCACGACGACCTTGAAGAGGGCGGGCTGCGCCCCCGGCGCGTCGAAGACGCTATTGACGACGGTGCTGACGGACGCCGCCTGGTCGGCGGCCGACGCGGAGCCCGCCCCGCGGAAGTAACTGTAAACGTAAAGCCCGCCCGCCAGCAGCGCCAGGAGGAGGACGGCCGCGCCCCCCAGCACGACGGCCCGACCCACCTTCTGGAAGAGCGCCTCCGCCTTCCCCGCCAGCGTTTCGGAGTGCTTCGTGTACGCGAGGCGCGCCCCGCACTGCGTGCAGTGAGACTTGTCCGGCGACATCCAGTGGCCGCACTGCCGGCAGGTGGTCTGGTTCCCCTTCGAGGTGTTGCACGTCGGACAGAGCCGCTGGATGTTATCCGCCGTGGTGGGGCCGCCCAGGTCGAACGGCACGATGTGGTCGAAGTGCAGGAACTCCGTCTCGACTTTACAGTTGCGGCACCTGTTGCCGTCGCGCGCCCTGACGGCGCGTTTGACGTGTTCGGGCACGTGTCGACTCGATTTCGAGGCCCTCGCCTGGCTCATGTCATCACCTCTATCTGTCTGTATTTCAGTCTGCCTTAGTCGTGGTCCGGCGGCCGCAGGGGCGAGGGCGTTGACCCGCCGGGCATCCCGGCTAACGGCCTGATGTGCGCGCTGTGCTTCTTCGCCGCCGACTGGAAGAGCCCGCCGCACCGCTCCCGCAGGGCGCACACGCCGCACTCCTCCAGGTAGATGTTCTTCCAGTCCGAGATCGACTTGCGGGCGAACGGCCACAGCCCCTCGTCCAGCACGCAGAGTTGGTGGTTGTAGATCGAGACGTTCATCCCCGCGAGGAACAGAGTCTCTGTAGCCTCCCGCAGCTCCACTTGATAGTCGTGCGGGTCGATCCACAACTCGTCCATGTTCCTGTGGACGAAGCCGAACATCTCCATCCCCATGAGCGCGACGTGCGCCGCGAACGGGAAGTTGCGCGAGATGAACTCCGCCAGCCTCGGGAGCCTCCGGTACGTCTGCTTGTGGACGACCACCCGGACCTCGGCCGGCACGCCGTAGCGCCCCAGGTTGTGCAGGCCGAGCACGGTCTCCTCGAACGCCCCTTTGGCCTGGACGACATAATCGTGCTCGGAATCGACATCAGAATACAGCGGGATGCCGAGCATCAGGTCGGGGTGGGCGATCTCCCCGAGCCGGCGGGCGAACTCGCGGTAGTAGAAGAGCCGGCCGTTCGTCAGCACGTGGAGCGCCGTCCGGGGCAGCTTGTCCCGGCAGTATTCGACGAGGCGGAGGAAGTCGTCTTTGAACAGCGTGGGCTCTCCGCCGGTGATCCCCAGCTCCGCCGTCTCCGGGTCGATCAGGTCTATCAGGCGCAGGTGCTCGCCGATCCGGTCGAAGTCGTCCACCTGCTTCGGCGGCTGCGAGCACATCAGGCAGAAGCTGTTGCACTGGTCGGTCGCCAGGATGAAGTTGTGCGGCGAGTTGCGCCGGTAGAGCGTCCGTACGAACCCCGAGGGGCTGATGTCTACGACGTCGCCGTCGGACAGGTAGTCCAGCCCCGACACCGAGTGCACCAGCGGGACTCCGGGGTTCCACACGGGCGACCTCTCCGGGGTCACGACCGCCATGTAGCCGGAGGCGTCGGCCGGCCCCGCCGCCCCCTTCCACACCAGCACCGAGTCTTTGCGCGCGGCGCCGGGTGGGAGCCCCGCCGTCGCGACCCTGGCGATGATCGGCTCCCGGATGTCGCGGGCGCGCCCCGTGGAGTGGAGCCTCATCCGGCCACCTCCCCTAGCATTTCGCCCACGTGCACGTTGTGGACCCACGACCAGAAAATCCTCCTCGCCGCGGGGTCGGAGTGGTACAGGCCCAGGAGGTGCTTGATGATGAAGAAGTTCTTCTTGTGGAAGTCACTGGTCGGGCGGTGCCCCACCACGTCGCCCTGGGTGGCGTAGTTAAAAACAGGGTCGGCGCCGCAGAAGGTCTGGAACGCGCAGTCGGCGCAGCCGGGCATCGACTCGACGCAGGAAGAGGCGACGAGGGCTCGGATGGTTTCGCCCCCGAAGATCTCCTCGTACGAGTGGGCGTGGACGTTGCCGAGCTTGAACTGCCCGTCGCCCATCTCGGCCAGCATCCGCGACTCGTCGGAGGCGTACACGTCGCCGTCGTAGTTGTAGACGGCCACGCCGATCCCCGCGCCCGCCGGCGACTGGAGGTCGACGTACCCCGTAGCGAAGGGCGTGAGTATCCGCGTCAGCAATATCTGCGCGTACGTCTCCACCAGGTTGATGCCCCGCCGGTTGAGTTCCAGGATGTAGTCGAATGCCTCTTTGTAGAAGGCCAGGAAATCTTCGACCGTGTAGCCGATGAGTTTCTGAGTCTTGAGGGCGAAGCCGTAGGGGCTGAGGTTGCGCAGGAAGATGGACTGGAAGTCGCGCCTCACGTACTCGTCGATGATCTCGCGCGGGTGCCGGAGGCTCAGGCGCGTCGCCGTCATGATCGCGCTCACCTGGTCGTATCCAAGAACCTCGCGCACCTTGTTTATGCCCTCGACGGTCACCTGGTGGCTGTTATTTCCGGGCCGCGGGCGGTTGGCGTTGTGGATGAACTCGGGGCCGTCGAGCGAGGTGGAGACGACGACGCGGTGCTCGCGGAAGTATTCGAGTATCTCGTCGGTGATGAGGGCGAGGTTGGTGGTGACGACGAACTCGACTTTCTTGTCGGACTCAAGGGCCCTCCTTTCGGCCTCCTCGACGACCTGCGCGATGCGCTCGAAGTTCAGCAGCGGCTCGCCGCCCTGGAACTCGATCTTGACCTCCTCGGCCGGAGACCGGAAGACCAGGTCGAGAGCGCGCGTGGCCGTCTCCGGGCTCATGTCGTAGAGGGCCCTGTCGGCGCTGACGCGCGAGACCTGGCAGTAGTGGCAGGAGTGCTCGCACCGAAGCGAGACGACGAAGATGTGCAACTTGGTGAAGCCGGAGAGGTGCGCCTTCTTCGTCCGGTACTTGATCGCGAGCAGCTCCAGCGGCGCCGTCGAGTCAGAGTCGAGGAGGAAGTGCTTCCCCTTGAGGTCGAGGTACGCGTCCGAACCCCGGTCCAGGCGGTGGGAGACGAAAGCGTCGAACTCCTCGTCGCCGAGGAACAGGTGCTCGCCGACCTCGTTGACCACGATCTTCCGGCCGGCGTCGAACTGCACGAACTGGAAGGGCAGCAGGCGGTACGGCCGGTCCGGCAGGTAGTATTCACGCGGTCTGAACTCTGTCTGTCCCATCGGCCCCCTGAAGCTCGGACAAGTATTTTTCCAGTGACAAGTCGAGCAGGTAATTCAGGAACTCGTTGACGAGCTGCTCACCGTCGGCGACGTCCGCGGACCGGCTAATCTCGATTGAATACCCGGACGGGGATTCTTTAACGATCCTTACCGAACAGAGACCGTGATAAGCGGCGGCGGCCTGCCGCAGACATTCGGAGGGGTAAATGGCGGACGAGAGGGCCACCTGGGTATTCATCCTGCGATCCCCTTGGGGTCATCGGCGTAGCCGGCCTCCGAGAGTGACCTGTCGAGCAGGTCGGCCTCGGCGAACGCCTGCGCGACGATCAGCTCGCGGATGGCTCTCGTCTCCGACGCGATCTGTAATCGGACTTTCTGGTTGATGAGTTCGTTAGAGAACTCCCCCGCCAGCGTAGGCAGGTCACAATCGGCGGTCTTTCTGGTGAACATCACCTTGACGACTGACGAGCCTTCTTCCGGCTGGAGGAAGAGGTAGCACCTGTCCGTGAAGGCGTAGCAGACCCTGAACAGCGCTTCTTGCGAGTAGACGGCCGTGTCGACGCAGACGCAAAGGCCCTCGTCCGCTACCTCCTGAAGCCAAGAAATCCTTTCCGAACTCATGTGTGCGCCTTAACCCCTAAAATGTTCACTGCCCGGTGTGGACGACGAACCGGAAGTTGTCGAAGACCGCCGTGCCGGGGTTGCTCTCGCTGAGGTAGGTGCCGGCGCCGAGGTGGATGAAGACCCCGGTCAGCGGGATCTGCGGCGTGAGCCGGCGCTGGACCGCCCACCTCTCGCCGTCGGGGCTGGTCTCCCACAGGAGCTGATTGTCTGTCGCCTCGTGCCGGAGCCGCCAGAAGCGGTGCTGGGAGGGGCTGTAGGGGACGTCCGTAGGATCCTTCTTACCACCGACCTTGCTCTGCATGAAGAGCTTGCCGCTCTCGACGACGAACCCGTACCAGTTGTCCGAGTCGACGCCGACGGCGAAGATCGTGTTGGCCGTGCCGACTGTCGTCTGGAGCACCTCGACGCGGGCGTGGGCACCCGTCATGTCGCGCGCGGCGGTCGTGACGTAGCCGTTGTAGGAGCGGCCGGCGATGATCGCGCGCGGCTTAACCCTCAGCGTGCCGCCCTCCTCGGAGACCTCCACCTCCTCGTCGGTGAAGGACGCGCCGGCGGTGAGCGAGCCGAGCCTCCACTTGTCCGAAGAGACGGTCTCGTCGTTGAAGTAGTCGCTAAAGACGACGGTCGACTTGCTTGCCGGGCGCGCCGGCGCGGACGGCTCCGTAACCACCGGCGCGGAGGGTGTCGTCCTCACGCGCGGCGGCGCCGGGGCGCTCGACGAGTAGTGCGAGGCGTGTGAGGGGACGGACGGAGTGCTGGACGAGTAGTGCGAAGCGTGGGAGGCGTGAGAGCTGTGCGAGCGGTGAGAGCTGTGCGAGCGGTGAGAGCTGTGCGAGCGGTGCTGGGCCAGCATCTTCGAGAGGGAGCCCGCGGCCGACTTGAGCAGGTACTTGGCCGAGTATTTCGAGATCTGGCCCTTCTCTACAGACTGCCTGGGGTCGGCCAGGAGCTTCGGCTGGGCGGCGGCCGACGGGCCGGAGGAGAGGGTCAGGAGGCCGGCGCTGAGGAGGATCCTTTTGGACGTGCCGACCACGCGCTCGACGGATGAGAGTAGCCCCTTGAATTTCTTCTTGAGTCTCGGGAATTCCATCTCGCCCCCTACTAAATTGAGAACGCTTTTATTTGGAAGCGCCGCCGGACGGCACACCTTAGGCGGCAGTTTCTGTCGGGTTGCGGAAAAGTGTGTGAAGCCAGACCGAGGGAATCGTGAGAAGGCTCCAGCGGCGGCAGATTATAGTGGCTGAGAAGTAAAAATGGAAGGCTTTTTGGGGAGGGGTTAAGGCCCCAGATTATCTCCCTTAGGGCGCGACAGTAGACGATCATGCGCCTGAGAGTTGGAGGGGGTTGTGGCTCGACCCGGTGATAATGCTTTCCGCTGAGGCGCAGGCGCGACTAGCGTCACCATTAGACGGGATCCCATCGTCGCGTGCTCAGCGAGGCGTGTCGCGGCGAAGGGTACGTGGGTGGTTAAACCAGGCCGCGCGCATTCGTCAGACACCGTCAGACGAATCACCGCGGGCCCGGTGATCACTTTAGACCGGCGCGTCCGCCCCCGGCGGGCGTTGAACCTCCCGCCCGCGAAGTGGCTACCGCTTCTTCGAGGACGGGCCCTTCTTCGCCCCGCCTTTCCTGGCAGCCTTCTTCGCCCCCGGTTTCTTCCCGGCCGACTTCCTCCTCGGCTGGTCGCCCTGGTCGCCGTAGCCGGGCCGCACCTCCGTCTTCGCCCGCTGCCGCCGGTCGGCCCGGAGCGAGGGGCCGACCTCGTCCATCTCCGTGAACCGTCCCTTCTTCCCGCGCCGGCCGTAATAACTCTTCTTACCCGGCTTCAACAGTTCGCGCGGGCCCGTCCCCCGGGCCTGCTTTTTACCGCCCGAACTCTTCTTCGCCTCACCCTTTTTGGTCGCCATGAACACCTCCACTTATGTCTGTCTTCGCAGACAGTGTCTGCGAAATCGTCTCCGTTGATCGGCGCTCGACCCTCCGCACGCGCGGCCCGCGCCGGCGGCCGCCGTTCACTCGCTCTCGCCGCCGTCCTCGTCAGACCTCCAGCCCGTCGAAGCTCCGTCGGTAGTCCTCGCCCTCGACCGTGACCGTCCGGCACATCTCGTAGAGCCTGCTCCTGAGCCGCGCCCCGACGCGGTCTTCGAGCGTCTCCTCCGAGGGGGCGCGCCGCTCGTCCGGGTAGTTCGTCGTCAGGACGGTGAGCCTGCGGTCGTTATAGCGCCGGCCGATGATCTGCCCCATCGTGTCGCGCACCCAGTCGGTCGGCTTCACGGCGCCCAACTCGTCTAAGACCAGCACCTCGGTCTCGTAGACGGGCGCGAGCACCTTCAACTCGGAGGTCTGCTGCGCCGGGCTGTAGGAGTCCTGGATCTCCTTGAGGAGCGCGCCGAACTCGTAGAAGAGGCAGGGCACGCCCTTCTCGATGAGGCCGCGCAGTATCGCGACGGCGAGGTGCGTCTTGCCGACGCCCACGGGGCCGGTGAGGAGCAGCCCGCGGTCTACGGCCGGGTACTCGCGCACCAGCCGGAAGGCGTAGTTGAAGGCCCTGTGTTGCGAGCCGTCGCCCTGCGCCGGGCGGTAGCTCCGCAGCGTGCAGGATGAGTATCGGCGGGGGATACGCGCCGCCTCCAGAAGTCTGCGGCACCGGTCTTCGTTGCGGCAGTCGCAACGGCGCGCCCCCTTGCCGGGCATGACCTCCAACCCGGAGCCGTAACACTTCGGGCAGGCCGATGGCGAGCCGTCAGTCACCCTGCCCGGCGCAAACTGCTCAATAGGCGCTGTCGTCTTAGACCCCGCTTCGGGGACGGCCGCCGGCGCTGCGCTGAGTTTAGCCGCCATTCGGCATACTCCCTTCCACGCCGTTGGTCATAGCCTCGGCGAGTTCGCGTACCTTCGGCGCGTCATCGGGCAGAAGGACTCCTCCCGCCTCGGTGCTCAACTCCGAGAGTGTCACGTCAATCGACTGCCCGTGCACCTCCAGCATCGCGACGCACGTCTCGGCAAACTCCCTGACTTCATCAGGGGCGAGTGGCCGCGCCTCCGCCGGCGCGCACTCGCGCCGGCCC
>JALZHT010000109.1 GCA_030860645.1 Acidobacteriota bacterium | reverse complement strand
GGGTTAAAGCGATGTCTTTACCCGGCACCCAGCACCTAGCACCCGGAACCTTTTTTTTAGACTGACGCCGCCTCGCACGAATCGAGCGCGGGCGCTTCCGCTTCTTCGGGCGGCGGCTCGCCCTCGCCGACGTAGAAGCGGCCGGCCGAGACGGTCTCGAAGTATTCGCCGATGCGGTCGAGGACTTCCGTGACCGTGTGCGCGTGGTAGATGACCTGGCGGAAGCGCGCGCCGCCCGTGAGGCCCTTCGTGAACTGGCCGGCGAGCTGCTTCATGCGGCCGACGGCGGCGAACTCCGGCATGTCGGCCCGCAGCAGCTCGAAGTATTCGAGGAGCACGGCGCGCTTCTCGTCGAGGGTCGGCCGGTACGGCTCGCGGCCGTGGAGGGCGTCTTCGATCTGTCTAAAAATCCACGGGTTCGCCATCGCGCCGCGGCCGATGAGGACGCCGTCGCAGTTCGTCTCGCGCCAGCGGCGGAAGGCGTCCTCGACCGTCACCACGTCGCCGCTCCCCGAGACCGGAACCTTGACGGCCTCCTTCACCTGCCTGACCAAATCCCAGTCGGCCCAGCCCTTGTAAGCCTGCTCTTTGGTGCGGCCGTGGAGCGCGATGTGCTCGACGCCGCAGGCTTCGGCCATCCGCGCCACCTCGACGGCGTTGCGGTGGCTGTCGTAGAAGCCCGCGCGGATTTTAATCGTGAGCGGGATGGTGATGGCCCGCTTAATCTCTTTGAGGATGGTTTCGAGGCGCGGCAAATCGCGCAGCAGCCCCGACCCGCCGCCGTGCTTGACCACCTTCGGCGCGGGGCAGCCGCAGTTCACGTCGAGGATGTCTGCGCCGACCTCCTCGGCCATCTCGGCGGCCATCCGCATGCGCTCGGGCTGGCCGCCGAAGATCTGCACGGCGAACGGCCGCTCGTACTCGTGGAAGCGCATCTGCCGCTTCGACTTCGGGTTGTGGCGCGTCAGCCCCTCGACCGAGATGAACTCCGACACCGTCAGCCCGACGCCGCCGCGCCGCTTCAAAAGCGCGCGGAACGGCACGTCCGTCACCCCCGCCATCGGCGAGAGCACCAGCGGCGGGTTGATTTCGACGTGTCGAATCTTGAACGGCTTCATAAAGAAGGGTGCTGGGTGCTGGATAAGAAGTAACTTGTCTTTCACCCAGCACCCAGCACCTAAAACCTATTTCCAAAGCTCGACGCCGGTGGCGACGAAGCTCACCTCGTGGGCCGTGCCGTCGGGGTTCGTCCTTATCTTCGCGCCGTCGTCTCTGACGAGGTGCTCGACGGTCTCCTTGCTCAGGGTCTTGACGGCGAACTCGCCCTCGGCGCGGAATTTCATTTTGCCGGCGTCCTTCGGCACGCTGAACTTGTGGTCGAAGGTGACGCGGACGGCCACGTCCGTCTCGCCCTCGGGCGTGATCTGCATCCAGCAGCCTTCCGCCTGGCAGACTCGCTCGACGACGCCCTCGATACGGATGCGCTTGCCGGCGTACTTCTGCGGCTCTTTGAACACGTCGGCGAAGGCGACGAGGGGCGAGTCGCCGAGCGGCGCGCCGCGCTTGGAGACTTCCGGGGCGGCGGTCTGCCGCGTCTCCTGCGCGGGCTTCGACTGTTTGGCGCCCGGCGCGGGGGCCGCGCCGGGGGCGGCGAGGGCGGCCGCGAGCAGCGCGGCGGAGAATGTCTTCATGGCGAAAATGGTTTATCCTCTCGTGACGAAAGTTGACCGCGAGGTCGCGGCGCGGGAGTTCAGTTGCCTCAGCCGCGCCGGTTGGTTCGAGAATTATACCAATGGGTCACAGGCTCATCCAAAGCGTCGGCGTCCTGTGGACGTGCCTCTTCGCGGCCTTCGTCGTGTGGCTCTACGCGACCGAGCCGCGGACGGTCGGCGAGGTGGCGGCGCGGGCGAGCGTCGCGGCCGGCACCTACGAGATCGACCGCGCGCGCTTCGAGGCGGCGCGCTCGCTCTTCCTGCGCGAGCAGTACGCGGCCGCCCGCGACGAGTGGGCGCGGGCCGACCCCGCGGGCCGCGACGCGCGCACGCAGTTCTACGTCGCCTACTCCTTCTACCGGCAGGGGTGGGGCCGCCTCTACAACGACGACGCGCTCTTCCGCCAGGGCCTCGCGGCCGCCGCGCGCGCCGCCGAACTCTCGCCCGAAGGCGCGCTCACGGTCGAAGACCCCGAGCTGAAAATCCACACGCCGGCCGAGCTCCGCGCCGAACTCGAACAGGGCCTCGCGCGCACGCCCGAGGACTTCAACCCGCTGAAAGTTTTCCGCGAGAGGAAGTGAGAGGGATTTTAGATTTTTGATTTGCGATTTTTGATTTGGTTATCAGTCTTCAGTTTTCAGTCAAGACGAAAACCGGAACTGATAGCTGGCGGCCGACGACTTCAAATCGCAAATCAAAAATCACAAATCAAAAATCCTTCATGGTGGACAACCGAGAGAGGAACCGCGCGCTCGTCGAGTTCGTGCTGCTGCCGACCGTCTTTTTGACGGTGGCGCTGCTGGGCGGGCTGCGCGTGAGCGCCGAGACGGGCGCGCTCGTGTTCGTCCCGCCGCCGCTCGTCACGCTGATCTTGGCGGTCATGATGCTGGCGCTGTTCGTGCGCGGGGGCGCGGTCGTCGTGGGGCGCTGGCTGTCGGGCGAGCACGCGGTGCTGACGAACGTCTCGCACGCGCTGACGCTGGCCGCGCTCTTCTTCGCCTCGGCGCAGAGCTTCAACTCGGTGCTGCCCGAGCGCGGCCTGCTGCGGTGGGTCTTCTCGTTCTTCTTCCTGTGGACGCTCTGGCAGAGCCAGTTCGCGCCGACGGACGCGCGCCGCCTGCTGCGCAGCCTCGCCGCGCTCTTCGGCACGGCCTTCGTCCTCAAGCACATGCTGCTCGCCTCGCTCTACGCGCCCGACGGCGGGTGGCTCAAGCGGCTGGCCGGCGTCGTCCTCGAAGGCGCGACGCTCGGCACGCTCGACGCGCAGCCCTTCGCGCCCGCCACCGGCTACGTCTCCTTCTTCACCCTCGCGCTCTACGTCCTCGGCCTCGCCCTGCTCCCGCCCGCGCCCGCAAGCGAACCGGTCGAAGCGCCCCGCGCCGACGAAATCATCAACGCCGAACTCGCCCCGGCCGACGAGAACCTGCTCGCCGCCCGCGAGCAGGGGGAATTAAAGATTAAGAATTAAGAATCGGGAGCCACATCCTCAATTCTTAATCCCAAAAGCGAAGAGGGCCGAGGCCGAAGCCCCGCGCCCTCTGCGCTTCCCCCTTCGCTCGTCGGAAGACCTTACCAGTTGACGACCAGTTCCTGCTGCGCCTGCCAGACCGGCACGTCGTCGCGGATGGCCGCGCGGTGGAGTTTCTCCTTGTCCGCGAGGAGCCGGCCCGCGCCGAGCGCGACCGCCGCCAGCGGCTCGTCGGCCACGGCCACATGCAGCCGCAACACCTTCTGCAAGCGTTCGGCCAGCCCGCCGAGGAGCGCGCCGCCGCCCGTCAGGATCAGCCCCGTCTGGTAGATGTCGGCCGTCACGTCGGGCTTCGACTCCTCGACGGCCCGGCGCGCGCCGTTGATGATCTCGGTGATGACCGGCTCCAGCGCCTCGCGCACCTCGCCGGCTGTGATCTCGACGGCCTTCGCCAGCCCGTCCGTCACCTGCTTGCCGACGACCTCCATCCGGTGCTCGTCGCCCGCCGGCTCGCGCAGCGCCGCGCTCGCCTCCAGCTTCAAATGCTCGGCCGTGCGCTCGCCGAGCTGCATCTCGTACTTCGCCCGCACGTAGTCGCGCACCGCCTCGTCCATCGCGTTGCCGGCCGCCGGCAGGCTCGCCGACGAGACGATGGCCCCCGAGGCGACGATGGCGACGTTGGTCGTGCCGCCGCCGATGTCAACGACGAGGTGCGCGCGCTCGTCCCCGAAGCCGAGGCCCGCGCCGAGGGCGGCGCACAGGCCCTCGTCTATTAAGTCAACGCGCGTGGCCTTCGCGTCGCGCGCCGCGTCGCGCACCGAGCGCTGTTCGAGCGTGGTCGAGGAGCCGGGCACGCCGATGCAGACGTGGCTCCGCCTGTGGTTGCCGCCGAGGACGCGGCTGATGAATGCCTTGAGCATCTTCTCGGTCGCGTCGAAGTTGTCGATGGTGCCGTTGCGGATGGGGCGGAAGACCTCCACGTCCTTCGGCTCGCGCCCGAGCATCTTGTAAGCCTCCCGGCCGACCGAGAGCACTTCGCCCGTGTACTTGTGAATCGCCACCGCCGACGGCTCGTCCAGGACGATGCCCCGCTCGGGGGCGTAGATGAGTGTGTTGACCGTCCCCAGGTCAATCGCCAGGTCGTCAGTGAAAATGCTGCTCAGAATGTTCATAAAAAACCCCGGAGTTCTTTGGACCGTTTATCGAGGATGCAGTCACGGTTGCCGCTGTGAGGAGTCGGCAAATCGCGTTCCACCTGAGCACACGGC
The DNA here is from genome assembly GCA_030860645.1 of Acidobacteriota bacterium. Classification (GTDB taxonomy): domain Bacteria; phylum Acidobacteriota; class Blastocatellia; order Pyrinomonadales; family Pyrinomonadaceae; genus QHXN01. The sequence goes on along the minus strand of JALZHT010000109.1, from coordinate 4,011 downwards.
CAATTCCGCCGCTTTTCCACTTCCGCCCCGGCCGCCCCGTCCCGATTTAAAACAGCCCCGGCGACAAACTTACGCCCGCCGCGCGAAAGGCGAACGGAAATAAAACGGGGAGAGTAGACAGCAGTCAGGAGCCGGCGGTCAGTAGGCCCCGCCGGGCGCACGTTGAAGCCTTCACCCTGACCGTCCGGTCGGCGGGGTTTTTCTACTGAAGACCATCTACTTCTTCCGTCCTGATGTCGCTGACGACTTCGTAGAGGGTGGGGGCTTCGGCGCGGGAGACCTGCTTGGCGGCGGGGAGGGCGGTGGCGCGGACGGTGAGGACGCGGCCGCGGCGGCGGACGGTGATGAGGTCGTCAATGCGGACGCTGCGTGAGGCGCGGGCCGCGAGGCCGTTGACCTCGACGGCCCCGGCCTCGCACAACTCCTGCGCCGCCGTCCGCCGGAGCACGAGCCGGCTGGCGCGTAGGTACTGGTCTAGGCGCATAAAAAGCCGTGAATCGTCAATCGAAGAGAGCAATTCCGCTTGACGATTCACGATTGACGATTGACGAGTCCGCTACTTGTCGCCCTTCTTGTTGGCCGTCTCGGTCTTGTCCTTTTCGAGGAGCGGCTTGAGCATCTCCTCGTAGCCCCTGGCCGGCTTGATGTAGGCGTCCTGGCGGAGCGTGCGCAGGTAGGTGTCGCGCTCCTTCTCGGAGCGCTCCGAGAGGATCATCTGGCGGACGAAGTTCTCCTTGAAGGCGTCGTCCGTCTCGTTGACGCGGAGGATCAGGTAGCCCTCCTCGGTCTTGATCGGCTCGGTGACGCTGCCCGCCTTCAGCCCCTTGATGGCGTCGGCCACCAGCTTGTTGAGTTCGCTGACGAGGAACCAGCGCGGCTTGCCGTTCTCTTCGAGCCGGCCTTTGGTCTTCGGGGCGACGCGCTCGCCGTTCTGCTCGCGCTCGGAGTGCTTGACGGCCAGCTCGCCGAAGTCCGCCCCGCCGCGCGCCTGCGCGACGATCTGCTTGGCCCGCGCCTGGAGGTCGGCGTCGCTGCGGCCGGCGAGGCTGAGGTAGATTTCCGACAGCGTCACGCTCTGGAACTTGGCGCGGTTGGCGTCGTAGAACTTCCGCAGCTCGGCGTCCGTCAGCCCGTAGAAGATTTTCGCGTCCACCTCGCGCTGGAGCACGGCCTGGCGCGTGTACTGGCGGCGCAGCGTGTCGCGGATGTCGGAGAGCGCAAGCCCCTCCTGCCGGAGCGCCGCCTCCAGCTCTTCGAGCGTCTTGAGGCCCGACTGGTTGGCGACGCGCAGCACCTCGCGGTTGACCTCGGCCTCGACCTCCTCTTCGAGCCGCGGCAGCTCCTTGCCCTTCTGCATCAGGAGCGACTCGTTGATGAGGTTGAAGATGATCTCGCCCTGCCGCTGGGCGATCTGCTCGTCGGCCTGCTGCGGCGTCGCGCCGCGCTGCTTGGTGAGGACTTCCTTGAACTCCTCGTTCTGGCGCTTGAGCTGCGAGAGCATGATGACGTCGCCGTTGACCTGGACGATAGGCTCGTCGAGCACGACGGGGACGCCCTCCTCCTGCGCGCGGGCGGGGGCGGCCGCGAGCGCGAGCGCCGCGAAGAAGAAGGCGGCCAGCGCGCGGGCCGAAATGTTTTTCAATGCCACGGTCTTAACTCCTCAGCGTGGGACAGACGTTCTCCGCCTGTCTTATCTTAGTTTCGCAAACGTCCGGGCCTGCGCCGCCGGGCCGCGCGGTAACGCGTGACGCAGGCTCTCGCAAATATGTTCGCCGGTCTTGCGGGAGACGGTGCGCAGACAGGCGGGAGCGGCCTGCCCCGTCGAAAGCGCACATTCTAACCCCCGGCGCGGATGTCCAGCAACACGCGGTGGGCGCGCGCGATCAACTCCTCGCCGCCCGCCTCGACCCTCAGCACCCCGCTCGGGCTGAAGCTCGCGCCCGCCCCCGCGCCGACCAAAGCCAGCAGCCGGTCGGGCGAGACCCGCGCCGTCTCCCGCAGCTTCAGGGCGAGGCCCGTCGGCGTGCGGTCAACGGAGACGACGCCCAGCTCTTCGGCCGCGCGCCGCAGCCGGGCGTAGGCGAAGAGCCTCTCGACCGACTCGGGCAGCCGCCCGTAGCGGTCTTCCGTCTCGCGCCGGATCTGTTCGAGCGTCTCGTCGTCGCGCGCCGAGGCGATGCGCTTGTAGGCGCGCAGCCGCTGCCCCATGTCCGAGATGTAATCCTCGGGGATGGACACGTCGACGCCGAGGTTGATCGAGACCGAAGCCTCGTCCTCGATCTCCTCGCCGCGCAGCTCGGCCACCGTCCGCTCCAGCATCTGCGTGTAAAGATCGAAGCCGAGGGCGTCCATGTGGCCCGACTGCTGGCCGCCGAGCAGGTTCCCCGCCCCGCGCAGCTCCAAATCCAGCGCCGCCACGCGGAAGCCCGCGCCCAGGTCCGAGAACTCGCGGATGGCCGCGAGCCGGCGGCGCGCAATCGGCGTCAGCTCCGCTTCACTCGGGATGAGCAGATAGGCGTAGGCCCGCCGGTTCGAGCGCCCGACGCGGCCGCGCAGTTGGTAGAGCTGCGCGAGTCCGTAATGATCCGCCCGGTTTATGATGATGGTGTTGGCGCGCGGGATGTCTATGCCGTTCTCGATGATGGTCGTGGCGACCAGGACATCGTATTTGAAATCAACGAAATCCAGCATCGCCTGCTCCATCTCCTTTTCGTTCATCTGCCCGTGGGCGACGTGGACGCGGGCCTGCGGGGCGAGGCGCTGGACGAGGGCGGCGACCGTGTCGATGGTCTCGACGCGGTTGTGGATGAAGAAGACCTGCCCGCCGCGGCCGAGTTCGACTTCGATGGCCGATTTGATGACGGACTCGGAGAACTGCACGACCTGCGTCTGGATGGCGAGGCGGTCGCGCGGCGGCGTCTCGATGACGGACATGTCGCGCAAGCCCATCAGGCTCATGTTGAGCGTGCGCGGGATGGGCGTCGCCGAGAGCGTCAGAACGTCCACGCGCTTCTTGAGTTGTTTGAGCCTCTCCTTGTGCGCGACGCCGAACCTTTGTTCTTCGTCCACGACGACGAGGCCGAGGTCGCGGAAGGCGATGTCCTTCGAGAGCAGGCGGTGCGTGCCGATGATGATGTCAATCTCGCCCGATTCGACGCGCTTCACGATCTCCTTCTGCTCCCTGACCGAGCGGAAGCGCGAGATGAGTTCGACACGGACGGGGAAGGCGGCGAAGCGCGCGCGGAAGGTCTCGTAGTGCTGGTAGGCGAGCACCGTGGTCGGGGCCAGCACCGCCGCCTGCTTCGAGTCCATGACGGCCTTAAAGGCCGCCCGCATGGCGACCTCGGTCTTCCCGTACCCCACGTCGCCGCACAGGAGCCTGTCCATCGGGACGGTCTGCTCCATGTCGCGTTTCACGTCCTCGATGGCCGTCTCCTGGTCGGGGGTCGGCACGTACTCGAAGGCGTCCTCGAACTCGCGCTGCCACGGGCTGTCGGCGGAGAAGGCGTACCCCTGCACGAGCTTGCGCTCGGCGTAGAGCTTCAAAAGCTCGTCGGCCATGTCGCGCATCGCGCGCTTGGCCTTCGCCTTCGTCTTGTGCCAGCCCAGACCGCCGAGGCGGTCGAGCGCCGGCTCGTGCCCCTCGGCGCTCGCATAACGTTGAACCAGGTCGAGGCGCTCGACGGGGACGTAGAGCTTGGCGTCTTCGGCGTAGAAGAGGAGCATGAACTCCCCTTTTCGCCCGCCGAGTTCCAGAGTTTGCAGGCCGCCGAAGCGCGCCACGCCGTGGTCTATGTGGACGACGTAGTCGTTAACCTTCAGGTCGCGGAAGTCGGAGAGGAAGGCCGCCGTCTTCGCCTTCTTCCGTCGCGCCGAGGCCGTAGTGCCGTGCGAAGTCCCGGGCACGCGCCGCTCGACGCCCTCGCCGATCGCCTCGTCGAACAAGTCCGTCTCGACGTGGACGACGAGGCGCGCGCCCGGCAGCTCGAAGCCGCCCGAGAGCTTGCCGAC
>JALZHT010000728.1 GCA_030860645.1 Acidobacteriota bacterium | reverse complement strand
GCCCACAACTCGGCGCGGCCCGAGGCCGTGAAGACGCGCGCGGCCCGCTCGCGCTCCTCGCCCAACTGCCGGCCGCGGCTCGCGCTCGGCAGCAGGTCGAAGGTCTCGGCGACTTCTTCGACGATGTCGCGCGTGATCGTCTCGGCCCCGGCGGCGTAGCCCGCGAGCAGCGCGTTGTCGCAGAGGTTGTTGATCTGGCGCGGGATGCCCTCGGAGCAGCGGAAGACGTAATCCACCGCGGGCGGCGAGAAGATGTCGGTGCGCTCGGCCCCGGCCGCCAGGAGCCGCGAGGTGACGTAGCGGTCGGTCTCCTCGATGTTCGGCAGCGGCCGAATCTCGCACCGGAGCGCGACGCGCTGCTTGAGCTGGCGCAGCTCCGGCTGGTTCAGCACGTCGCGCAGCTCGGGCTGCCCCGTGAGGATGATCTGCAACTGCTTGGCCGAGTCCGTCTCGAAGTTCGACATCAGCCGAATCTCTTCGAGGACGGCCGGGGAGAGGCCGTGCGCCTCGTCTATGATGAGCACCGTGCGCAGGCCGCGCGCGTGGCGCGACTCCAGAACCTCGCCGAGCTTCAGCAGCAGCTCCGACTTATTCTCCCAGCGCGGCACGTCGAGGAGGCGCGGCGAGGAGACGTACTGGTAGAACTCGGCGACCGTCATGCGCGGGTTGAAGAGGTAGGCGACGAGCACGGTGCGGTCGAGCCGCTGCATCATCCAGCGCAGGATGGTGGTCTTGCCCGTGCCGACCTCGCCCGTCACGACGATGAGGCCCTTGCCGCTCTCGATGCCGTAGTGCAGGTTCGCCATCGCCTCGGTGTGCGACGGCGTGAAGTAGATGAAGCGCGGGTCGGGCGTCAGCGCGAACGGCAGCTCCTTCAGGCCGTAGAAGTCAAGGTACATGGGAACCCTCCGAGTGCGGAAGTCAGAGTGCAGGGTGCAGAATTAAAGACGACTTGTATTTATTCATCACTCTGCACTCTGCACTTTCCTTCAGGTGAACAGCTCCACGACCCGCGTCACCCTGAGCACGAAGGCGAGCGCGGGGACGCTGGCGAGGGTGAGGGCGACGCCGGCGACGGCGAGCGCCGCGCGGCGCAGGCGGAGGTTGCGCTCCTCGCGCGGGGTGCGCAGGTTCGGCAGCGCGGCCAGCACGGGCAGCCCCGTGTAGTGCTCGGCGTCCTCGGCCGTCTGCACGGTCAGCAGGCGCGGCACCTCGAAGAGCGCGGCGAGGAAGAAGCCGCAGCCGAGGCCCGCGGCCAGCCCCAGCATCATCAGCAGCGGCCGCTTCGGCGCGACGGGCCGCTCGGGCAAGCTGGCCGGGTCGATCACGGCGATGGTCTCGCCCTGCGCGTTGGCGACGATGTCGGCCCCCAGCTCGGCCTTCTTCTGCTGCTCCAGCATGTTCTCGTAGACGGCCTTCGCCGACTGGTACTCGCGGTTGATGGCTTCGAGGCCGACCTCCGTGCTCGGCATCCCGTTGAGCCGCCCCTCGACCTCGGCGATCTGCCGCTCGGTCATCGCCAACTGCTTCTCCATCACGCCGAGCTGCGTCTCCGTCGTCTTCAGCTCGTACTTGAGCGTGTTGCCGCGCGGGTCAATGAGGCCCTCCAGCTTCTTGCGCTTCTCCTCGATCTTCTCCTTGCTCTCGGCGAGCATCGCGTCTATCTCGCGCTGCACGGAGTCGAGTTCGGCCTGCTTGGCGACCACGTCCGGGTGCTTCGGCTTGTAGACGGTGAGGAGGTTCTGGCGCTCGGATTCGAGCTGCGCCTTGCGCTTGGCGAGTTCGGCGTAGGCCAAAGTCTGCTTGGGGTCGCCGACCTGCTCGGCGACGTTGTTGATCTCCTGCTCGCGCTGCTTGTCGAGGTCGCCGAGCTGCGTGTTCAAAAGCGAGCGGCGCTCGCGCAGGATGCCGAGCGAGCCGAGGATGCCCTTCTGCTGCTCGCGCAGGCCCGAGAGCTGCCCGACCAGCGCCTGCATGGCCGACGGCAGGTGGTTCTGGTTGCGCATCATGAATTCGAGGCGCTGGCGGTCAATGGCGTCGAGCCGCTCCTTCTCCTCGCGCAGCTTCTGCTCGAAGAACTCCTTGGTGAGCCGCGACTCGGCCCCGGCCGACTCGTTCTGCGCGGTGACGTACTTCGAGGCCAGCTCGGCCGTGACGGCCTGCGTGACGCGCGGCTCGGGGCCGCGGAAGGCGAGGTAGAAGCCGTTGATGACGTCGTTGCGCGCGGTGTTGATCTCGACGACCACGTCCTGCGTGCGCATCCGCTCGATGAGCACGTCCATCGGTTCGCCGCGGCCGCGCTCGGCGGCGTAGAGGTTGTACTTCTCGATGAGTGGTTCGAGCGAGGTGCGGCTGACGACCTCCTGCCCGATGTTGTTGATGCGGATGGTGAGGTCGTTGTCCGAGAGCTGCGGCACGACCGCGGTCGAGATGCTCGCCGGCCGCACCGTCAAGAGCGTCCGCGACTCGTAGGTGTTCGGCAGCCGCCACACGACCCACGCCACCGCGACCGCCACCGCCACGGTCGGCAGCGCGATCAGCCACTTCCTCCGCCAGACCATCCGCGCGTACTCGCCCGGCGTCCGCTGTCTGAATTCGACACTCATGGCTTTCTCCGAAAGCGGGTGCTGGGTGCTAGGTTTTGGGTGCCGGGGAAAGACGACTGGTTTTTCC
>JALZHT010000727.1 GCA_030860645.1 Acidobacteriota bacterium | reverse complement strand
TCCTCGCGGTGGTCGTCCTCCCACGCGTGGTCGCGGCGCGGCGTCTCGGAGAGGAGGTTGGTGGCGGGGCTTAAGGGGCGGCCGTCGCCGGCGCGGCGGATCGAGATGGCGCCGTTGACGTTGCTCAGGCTGAGGCGCGCGCCGCCCGCGCCGAGGCGGCCTTCGAGGTCGCGCCCGACGTACTCGCCCTCGCGCACGGGCAGGTTGAAGTCGTTATTGATGCTGCCGTGGACGGTGCTGGCGCGCAGGTGCGCGCTCGCGTCCGAGGGGATCGTCACCTCGATGCCGCCGTTGACCGAGGAGAGCGAGACCGCCTCGCCGAGGCGGTCGAAGCTGGCGTCGAGGCGGCCGTTGACGACCGAGAGGTGAACCGGCCCGGCGAGGTTGCGCGCCGTCACGCGCCCGTTGACCGAGGAGGCGCGCACGGCCCCGCCGACGCCCTCGATCTCAAGCCCGCCGTTGACGAGCTTGATCTCGTCGAGCGCCGCGCCGCGCGGCACCGTCAGCGTGAAATCTACGGCGGCCGGCTGGTCGTCGCGGTTCCAATCCCTCCAATGATAGTCCGGGTAGTCGGTCTCGATCTCGACGCCGCCGCCGGCCGTGTCGACGCGAATCTGGGCCTCGCGCAGGCGCTCGGCCTTGTAGGCGCGCTTGACGGCGTCGACCTTCACCTCGTTGCGATCCCAGGCCGCGACGCGCACCTTGCCGTTGATGTTCGAGAGCGCGACGCGCCCGCCCGCGGCGAGCGGGTAAGTCTGGTGGAACTCCTCGGTCACTTCCGCGCGCGTCTGCGCGCGCGACGCGCCCCCGGCCGTCGCCAGCGCCACCGCCAGCACGATCAGGGTCAGCGTCAGACGTTGCTTCGACATGATGAAAACCTCATTCAATTAAATTTTAGATTTTTGATTTGCGATTTTTGATTTGGTTTTCTGTTTTAAGTTTTCGGTTTTCGGTTAAAGACAAAAAACTGAAAACCGAAAACCGATAACTCCCAAATCGAAAATCAAAAATCGCAAATCAAAAATTCCCTCACCCGGCGCGGCGGATGTGCACGCTGCCGTTGACGGTCTTGAGGCGCAGTTCGCGCCCGCCGCCGCCGATGGTGCCCGTCAGGCGGCGCTTGCTGAAGCGGCCGGTGACGGTCAGGGGGAAGTCGGTCTGGATGTCGCCGTTGATGGTCTCGGCCTCGACCTCGGCGCTGAGGCTCGCGGGCAGGCTCAACTCAATCGCGCCGTTGACGGTCTTGAATTCGAGGCCGTCCGACCAGTCGGCCCGCCCCATCGCGGCCGTGATCGAGCCGTTGACGGTCTTGGCGCGGGCGAGGCCGGCGGTCGAGACGTTGATGCTGCCGTTGACGGTCGCAGCGTCCACGTCGGCCGTGAGGCCCGTCGCCTCCACGTCACCGTTGACGGTCTTGCCGCGGAAGCGGACGCCGGCCGGGACGCGCACGGTGAAGCTGACTTCCACGTCGTTGTTGCGCACGCTCATGTGTCCGCCCTCGCCCGGCGCGCAGACGTTCGGCTGGTTGCCATCGGGCGAGGGGTAGACGGCGCAGATGGTGACGCCCTCGGCGTGCTCGACGACCTCGACGCGCACGTCGCCCGGGTTGCTGCGGCGCGCGCGCTTCACGGCCACGACCTCGACCTCGCCGCCCGACGCGGGCGCGGCCTCGACGCGGCCGTTGATGGCCTTGACCTCGATCACGCGGCCGGCGGCCAGAGCACCGCGCCAGCGGAAGTCGCCCGACTGTCGGGCCGCCGGAGGCACGGCCGCGTAACCGTGGCTCTCCGTGCCGGCCGCCGCGCCGCCGTAGGCGCACGCCCCCACCGCCTGCGCCAGCAGCGCCGACATCAAGACCGTAACGAGACCCGTGAGATTGATTGCGCGCTTCATACTTTCTCCTCAGCTTTCGACGTGAATTCGGATAACGTACTTGCGTAAAGCTCCCGACCGGCTTGTTCTACCGTGGAAACACCGGCCGGAAAGGTTTTGTGGCAAAAAATTTCCGGCCGGTAGCCGGCCGCGGGGAACGCAAAAGGCAAGAGACGAAAGGAGGATGAAGGCCAGCGCGGCCCCCGTCCTCCTTCACTTTTGCCCTTTGCTTTTGCCTTGCCTACTGCCGCTTCAGGTGGAGCGTGCCGCTGAAGGAGCTGAGGGTGACGGCGGCGTCGCCCGCGCCGACGGTGCCGACGAGGCGCGTCGCCTGCGGCTCCTCGCCGTGCACCGGCCGGCCGGGCCTCGGCCTCGCGGGCGGCGTGGGCGGGGCGGGAGGGGTGGGCGGGGCTTCGCCGTTGGCTGAGACGGAGGTGGCGCGGACGGGGAAGTCGGTGACGATCTCGCCGCTCAGGACGACCTTCGCGTTGAGGCGGAAGGAGGAGTCGGCCGGGAGCGCCAGCGTCACGTCGCCCGAGATGGTCTTGAACTCGTAGGCCCCGCCGCGCGCCAGCGGGCCGGAGACGCGGACGCTGCCGCTGATGGTCGCGCCGCTGACGCGCGCGTGGCTGACGCCTTCGAGCGCCACGTCGCCGCTCGTCGAGGACGCCTCGAACGAGTCGCCGGCCGCAAGCGGCGCGACGTTGATGGCCTCGACGCTCCCGCTCACGGCGCGCAGCCGCACACGCCCCTTCGAGTCGGCCAGCGAGATGTGGCCGCTCATCGAAGCGGCCTCGACCGC
>JALZHT010000726.1 GCA_030860645.1 Acidobacteriota bacterium | reverse complement strand
GTGCCCGTGCGCGTGGCGACGGGCTGCGGCGCGGCGCCGGCGCGGACTTCCTCGCGGTGGCCGCACCCCTCGCGGGCGCAGGAGCGCGTCGTGCCCTTCTTCGTCGTCTTCTCCAGGAGGAACGGCGCGTGGCACTGCGGGCACGGCTCCGGGACGGGCTTGTCCCAGTAGACCACGTCACACTTCGGGTACTCCGAGCAGCCGTAGAAGTACTTCCCGCGCTTCGACTTCTTCACCAGAATCTCGCCGCGGCAGCCGGGCCGCGGGCAGGCGATGCCGGTCGTCTCGCGCTTGATGTACTTGCACTCGGGGTAGTTCGCGCACGAGACGAACTCGCCGTAAGGGCCGTGACGGCGGACGAGTTGCGCGCCGTCGACCGGGCACGTCTCGCCCTCAATCGGCACGGGCGCGGGCGCGACCGCGCCGGTCTTCTTGCTCACGCGCCGGATGTTGCGGCAGTCGGGGTAGCCCGTGCAGCCGAGGAACGGGCCGAAGCGCCCGCGCTTCATCGCCATCGGCTTGCCGCACAGCTCGCAAGTCTCCTCGGGCGCTTCCGTCCCACCGTTCGCGCCGGCCGCGGCGCTCGCGCCGTCGCCCTCGGCCTGCGGCTTCGAGACCTCGCGGGTGGTGCGGCACTCGGGGTAGTTCGAGCAGGCGAGGAACTGGCCGAAGCGGCCGAGCTTGATGACCATCGGCGAGCCGCAGTTCTCACACGTTTCGTCGGTCGGGATGGAGACGCCCTTCTTGTCCTTCGCGTGCTTCTCGAACGCCTTCAGGTCGCGCGCGAACTTCCCGTAGAACTCGTTGAGCGCGTCCGTCCAGCGCAGCTTCCCGTCTTCGATCTCGTCGAGTTCCTCCTCCATCCGCGCCGTGTACGACTCGTTGAAGAGGTCGTCGAAGCCGCCCTCGATGAGTAGGTCGTTGACGGTCGTCCCGAGCGCCGTCGGGTGGAAGCGGCCTTCGAGCCGCTCGACGTACTCGCGATCCTGAATCGTCGTCATGATCGCCGCGTAGGTCGAGGGCCGGCCGATGCCCTTCTCTTCGAGCGCCTTGACCAGCGTCGCCTCCGTGTAGCGCGGCGGCGGCTCCGTGAAGTGCTGCTCGGGCGTGACGGAGTTGAGCTTTAAATTCTCGCCCTCCGCCACGAGCGGGAGCTTGCGCGCGGCCTCGTCGTCCTCGTCCGTCTTCTCGTCGCGCCCCTCCTCGTAGACCTTGAGGAAGCCGTCGAACTTCAAGACCGAGCCGGTGGCGCGGAAGAGGAAGCGGCCGGCCGCGATGTCAATGGTCGTCTGGTCGTAGACGGCCGGGTTCATCTGCGAGGCGACGAAGCGCTGCCAGATGAGCCGGTAGAGTTTCAGTTCGTCCTTGCCGAGGTAGCGCGCCAGAGATTCGGGCGTGCGCGAAATGTCGGTCGGGCGGATGGCCTCGTGCGCGTCCTGCGCGCCCTTCTTCGAGCGGTAGTGGACGGCCTTCTCCGGCAGGTAGGCCGGGCCGTACTGCGCCGAGACGAACTCGCGCGCCTCGGCGAGCGCCGCCTCGGAGACGCGCGTCGAGTCCGTCCGCATGTAGGTGACGAGGCCGACCGAGCCTTCCGCGCCGAGTTCCACGCCCTCGTAGAGCTTCTGCGCCACCATCATCGTCTTCTTCACGGGGAAGCCGAGCTTGCGCGAAGCCTCCTGCTGCAACTTCGACGTGATGAAGGGCGGGACGGGGTTACGTTTGCGCTCCTTCGTCGCGACCTCGGCGACGACGAACTGCTGGCGCTCGGCCTCCTCGACGACGGCGCGGGCCTGCCCCTCGTCGCCGATGAGGATTTCGCTCTTCTTGACCTCCTGGTCGAAGCCGGAGGTCTTGACCGTCTGCTCGCCGACTTTAAACAGCCGCGCGTCGAAGGCGGGCGGGAGTTTGGCCGCGAGGTTGGCGGCGACCGTCCAGTATTCCGTCTTGACGAAGTTCTGTATCTCGCGCTCGCGCTCGACCACCATGCGCAGCGCGACCGACTGCACGCGGCCCGCCGAGAGGCGGCCGCCGATGGTGCGGCACAAAAGCGGCGAGACCTTGTAGCCGACGAGGCGGTCGAGGACGCGGCGGGCCTGCTGCGCGTCCACGAGGTGGCGGTCAATCGCTTTCGGCTCCTTGAAGGCGTCCTGCACGGCCCGCTTCGTGATCTCGTTGAACATCACGCGGAAGTGCGGCTTGGCCGGGCGCTTCGGCACGATCTCCTCGGCGAGGTGCTGGCAGATGGCCTCGCCCTCGCGGTCGGGGTCGGCGGCGAGGAAGACGGCCTCGGCCTCCTTGGCGGCCTTCTTCAGCTCGCTGACGATCTTCTTGTTGTTGCGCTTCTTGGTGTCGGGGATGACCTCGTAAGTCGGCTCAAAATCGTTCTCGATGTCGACGCCCAGCCCCTTCGACGGCAGGTCTTTGATGTGGCCGATGGAGGCCATCACGCGGTAATCGGGGCCGAGATACTTGCCAATCGTCTTCGCCTTCGCCGGCGATTCAACCACCACTAAATTCTTCGCCATCACTCTCCCTTTATTAAACAGGGCCGCGGCCCACGCGCCCCTTCACTCGCTCCAGCCGGGGCCGGAAAGTCTAAGCTGTCGCGGCCGGAATTCCCTTTTTCTACTATTCTCCATTTCTCCCTTAGATGCAAACGCGGCGCGCGGGGTCGCCC
>JALZHT010000108.1 GCA_030860645.1 Acidobacteriota bacterium | reverse complement strand
GTGTTAGAATCGCCGGCCGTCGCGGTTTTCCGGGGTGTTGGTGTAGTCGGTTAACACGCCGCCCTCTCAAGGCGGAGACCACGGGTTCAAGTCCCGTACACCCTGTTTTGAAAGTTCGCGGAGCGGTAGTTCAGTTGGTTAGAACGCCGGCCTGTCACGTCGGAGGTCGCGGGTTCGAGTCCCGTCCGCTCCGCCACTCTTAAAAGCCCCTGTAGCTCAGTTGGTAGAGCAGATGACTCTTAATCATCGGGTCGAAGGTTCGAGTCCTTCCGGGGGCATGTAGAATCAACGAGATGCGGGCGATCCACGGGTCGCCCGTTTTCGCTTGGTGCAACAGCCCCCTCAAAATCGCCCCTCCGACGAACAGATTAATCAACTCACAATCCGGTTGCTGAATAGCAGTTTTTCGAGCCTCTGAGACGTGGCCTCCCGCGCCGAGGGGAGCACGTGCTGATGCCTGTCTTGGGTGAAGGCCGACGAGTGGCCCATCATCATCGACATTCTTTCGGCCTCACCTGCCAAACCCTCTTGGGCGGCTCCGGGATTTTGACTCGCAACTTCATTACCGTCCGGGACATCCATCACGTCGGCCGTGAAGGGGTTCACCTCGGCGGGGCACCTGTAAAAGCGATGAATCCAAAAAATTATTGACAAGATTCATAGAAGGGCCTATTGTGCTGGCGAAACCCCGAGATTACAATCTGATTGCAATTACTCTATAATTCAGCGCCCCTGAGTGACGGACTGACGAGTCTGCCTGTTGACGGAGTCGCCGACTTCGCCGACCTCACTTGAAACTTCTCTCGAAGCCTAATGACGCAATTGCTTTAACCCCGAAAACAACCTCGCTCGGGCGACGACTCACTCATTCCCCGCGGGCGGCCGCGGAAGGATTCTTACGCTGTCAATCTGAGCCATCAAAGAAACAAGCTCCGCCGCCACTTGCCGGTGGCGGCGGAGCCCGGTTGACTATACACCCCCGCGGCGCTTCCGCGCCCGCGAGATGTATCGCCTAGTCAGCACGCATCTTAGCGCGGAGCGCAACGGGGTTCAACTTTCCAGGAGTCCCATCATGCTGCGTGCCATGCGTGCCAACCTCGGCGGGCGCGTCCGCCCGGTCTGTCTCCTCCTCTGCTACCTCCTCATTCAACCGTTCCAACTCTCCACACCGAAAGCCTTAGCGGCGACGCCCGCCGGAGCTGTCCCCGGCGCGAAGGCGGCGGCGGCGCGGGTTAACGCCACCTCGCCGCCATCCCTTCAGGGTTCACAGACGCCTTTCCACGGGACGCCCTTCGCCGTTCCGGGGACGATTCAGCTTGAGGATTTCGACAACGGCGGCGAGGGCGTGGCGTACCACGACGCCACGCCCGGTAATCAGGGCGAGGAGACTACCTACCGCGCCAACATAGACGTTGACTTGATGGGCGGCCCGGTCGTCGGAGGCACCGAAGCCGGCGAGTGGCTCGAATACACGATTAACGTCAGCGCCTCCGGCAACACCTACGCGTTCGTCACGCAGGTCGGCTCGTACCTCGGCGGCGGGACGTTCCACATCGAGGTTGACGGCGTGGACAAGACCGGGCCGCTCACCGTCCCGGACACGGGCGGTTGGTGGGAGTGGCAGACCGTGACGAAGACGGGCGTCAGCCTGACCGCCGGCCAGCACGTGCTGCGCCTGGCGCTGGACACGAACGGCGGCAGTTACTCCATCGGCCACTTCGACACCCTCCGGGTCGTCGAAACGTCGGCCCCGCAGACGCCCTTCAAAGAGTTCCCGCTGGCGGTGCCCGGGATCATCCAGGCCGAGGACTTCGACCATGGCGTCGAGGGCGTCGCTTACCACGACGTGTCGGCGGGCAACAACGGGGGCGACGCTTACCGCGACCCGACCGACGTGGACATCTGCGGCGGGCCGGTCGTCTGCGACACGAAGGCCGGCGAGTGGCTGGAGTACACCATCAACGTCGCCGCCACGAAGAACTACAACTTCGTCGTGCAGATCGGATCGTACCTCGGCGGCGGCACGTTCCATATAGAAATAGACGGGGTCAACAAGACCGGGCCGCTGACCATGCCGGACACGGGCAGTTGGTGGGTCTGGCAGACCGTCACCAGCCCGAGCGCGCAGCTCACGGCGGGCCAGCACGTGATGCGGCTCGTGATGGACACGAACGGCGGCAGCTACTCCATCGGGCACTTCGACACGATCAGGGTCGTGGACTCGGCCGCGCCGCAGAGCCCCTTTACCGGGATGCCTTTCGCTGTCCCCGGCGTGATTCAGGCGGAAAACTTCGACAACGGCGGCGAAGGCATCTCCTGGCACGACACGTCGGCGGGCAACTCCGGTAACGAGTACCGCGACACGGACGTGGACGTTCAGGGCGCGGCCGTCGTCGACACCGCCGCCTCTGAGTGGGTCGAGTACACGGTTCACGTCGCCTCGACCAGCACGTACACGATTGACGTGCAGGTCGGGTCGTACCTCGGCGGCGGGACGTTCCACATCGAAGTTGACGGCGTGGACAAGACCGGGCCGCTGACCATGCCGGACACGGGCAGTTGGTGGGTCTGGCAGACGGTGACGAAGACGGGCGTCAGCCTGACGCAGGGCGAGCACGTCATGCGTCTGAAGATCGACACGAACGGCGGCAGCTACTCCGTCGGCCACTTCGACCTCATCACGGTCAGGGACGAGCAGACGCCGCCCAACGGCAAGATCGCCTTCTCCAGCAACCGCGACGGCAACCATGAAATTTACTCGATGAACGCCGACGGCACTAATCAGGTGAGGCTCACGAACAACGCCGCGGGCGACATCGAGCCCGACTGGTCGCCCGACGGGACGCGCATCGCCTTTACCAGTAACCGCGACGGCAACCGCGAAATCTATGTAATCAACGCCGACGGCAGCAATCAAGTGAGGCTGACAAATAATAGTTCGCACGACTCCTCGCCGGCCTGGTCGCCTGACGGGCAGCAGATCGCCTTCATCAGCGAGCGCGACGGCAACTATGAAATTTACGTCATGTACGCCGACGGCTTCGGCCAGGTGCGCCTGACAGACCACTGGGCCGCCGACACCGACCCGTCGTGGTCGCCCGACGGGTCGCGGATTGCTTTCACCTCGGCCCGCGACGGCAACGACGAAATCTACCTGATGAACCCGGACGGCGAACACCTGACGAGGCTCACCAACAACCCGACCGTCGACGCGGCGCCGACCTGGTCGCCTGGCGGAGCTAAGATCGCCTTCACCAGCAACCGGGGTGGGAACAAAGAAATCTTCGTGATGAACCGGGACGGCAGCGGGCCGACCGCGCTCACGAGCCACGCCGCCATCGACACCGACGCCGACTGGTCGCCCGACGGCACGAAGATCACGTTCATGAGCCTGCGCGCGGGCAACCACCAGATTTTCGTGATGAACTCCGACGGCACCAACCCGGTACGGCTCACCAACAACACCGCCAACGACAACTGGCCCTCGTGGCAGGCCGGCGCGGCCGGCGCGACGCCGACGCCGACGCCGACGCCTACGCCTTCGCCCACGGCCACGCCGACGCCGCTGCCGACGCCCGCCCCCGGCGGGACGGTCGTCGCCGACGTGGTCGCCTTCGACCAGGTCTTCTTCTACAACCGCCTCGGCGCTTTGAACCCCGCCGGGATGATCTACGCCCTGCGCCGCGATGTGGTGCCGATTGACTCGTCGAGGGGGCTCGTGCCGGGCAACGTCCGCCTGCGCGATGGCAAGCGCGCGCGCCCGCTCACGCTGAGGATGAACGTCGGGCAGAAGTTGGAGATCAGGTTCCAGAACTTACTCGACCCGAACAGGGCCGACGACAACCAGCCGGCGACGCGCACCGCCTCGGTGCACGTCACCGGGCTGCAACTCGTCAATAGCATCAGGGACGACGGCTCGAACGTCGGCCAGAACCCGCCGAGCTTGGTCGCGCCCGGCGGCTCGATCACCTACACCTACTACGCCGAGCGCGAGGGCAACCACCTCTTCTACTCGACGGCGGCGACGACGGGCGGCGAGGGCGACGGCGGCTCGCTCGCGATGGGGCTGTTCGGCATGGTCAACGTCGAGCCGCAAGGGGCGGAGTGGTATCGCTCGCAGGTGACGCGGGCCGAGATGGAGATGGCGACCGTGGGGCGGACGCCCGCGGGGCAGCCCGTCATCAACTACGACGCCCTCTACCCGCCGGGCCACCCGCGCGCCGGCCTGCCCGTCCTGAAGATTCTGCACGGCAGCGAGATAGTGCACGGCGACCTGACGGCCGTCATCACGGGGCCGAACAAGGGCTGCTTCACGACCACCGGCCAGTGCCCGCCCCGCGGCACAGACCCGCCCGACGGCGCGTACCGCTCGAACCCGGCCGAGCCTGACCGCAACCAGCCGTTCCGCGAGTTCAGTATCGTCTACCACGACGAGATTAAGGCCGTGCAGGCCTTCCCGCAGTTCTTCGAAGACCCCATCCTTGCGCACACGCTGCACAGCGTCCGCGACGCCTTCGCCATCAACTACGGGACGGGAGGCATCGGGGCGGAGATTTTAGCCAACCGCCTCGGCGTCGGCCCGATGGCCGACTGCACCGACTGCCTCTACGAGGAGTTCTTCCTCAGCTCGTGGACGGTCGGCGACCCGGCGCAGATCGTTGACCACCCGGCGAGCGCGCAGGTGGACTCAGGCGGCAACAAGATACCGGGCGCGCCGCGGGCGACGAAGGTCTTCTTCCCCGAAGACCCGTCGAACGTCTACCACGGGTATCTGAACGACCACACGAAATTCCGCGTCGTGCACGCCGGGCCGAAGGAGCACCACATCCACCACCTGCACGCCCACCAGTGGTTCCACACGCCCGACAGCGACAACTCGACGGTGCTCGACAGCCAGGCGTTCGGCCCCGGCTACTCCTTCACGACGGAAATCCTGCACGGCGGGGCGGGCAACCGCAGCAAGACGCCGGGCGACTCCATCTTCCACTGCCACTTCTACCCGCACTTCGCGATGGGGATGTGGTCGCACTGGCGGGTGCACGACGTCTTCGAGGAGGGCACGCCGCTCGACGGCGACGGCCGGCCCGCGGCGGGCGCGCGCGCCCTGCCCGACGGCGAGATCATGGCGGGCACGCCGATCCCTGGGGTCGTCCCGCTGCCGGCCATCCCGATGCCGCCGATGCCGCAGGCCCAGGTCTCGGTCGTCAACGGGCAGGCGCAGGTCTCGGGCGCGGGCCACCCCGGCTACCCGTTCTTCGTGCCGGGCGTGGCGGGCCACCGCCCGCCGCACCCGCCGCTCGACACCGTGGACGACGGCGGGCTGCCGCGCCACATCATTACGGGCGGGGTGGCCGTCCACCACAAGGAGCACCTCCCGCAGTTCGACAAGAATAAAGCCCGCCTCGATTTTGATAAGTCCATCGTCGAGGCCGACGCCCGCGCCATCCCGGAAGACGGTACTCTCATCGAGAAGGCGGCGATGAACTTCCACGCGCAGCGCACGCACCCGAGTTTCACGCCTCTGGGTCAACCGGGCAACTTCATCACCAACGGGCGGCCGCCGAAGCCGGGCGCGCCCTTCTCCGATCCGTGCGTTGACGACTTCGGTAACGCGGCCGGGCTGCCCCGCCTCTACAAGTCGGCCAACATCCAGTTGGACGTGAAGTTCAACAAGGCGGGCTGGCACTTCCCGCAGCAGCGCATCTCGGCGCTCTGGGCCGACGTGGCCTCTTTCCTCGGCGGCGCGAAGCCGCCCGAGCCGCTGTTCTTCCGGGCCAACACGAACGACTGCGTGACCTTCCGGTTCACCAACCTCGTGCCGCGCGTCTACGTGCAGGACGACTTCCAGGTGCGCACGCCGACCGACATCATGGGGCAGCACATCCACCTCGTGAAGTTCGACGTGCTGGCCTCGGACGGGGCCGCCAACGGGTGGAACTACGAGGACGGGTCGTTCGCGCCAGAGGAGGTCATCGAGCGCATCCACGCCATCAACGCCCGCGGCGGCCTCCAGCCGTTCAACGGCGGCGCGCGCTTCACGCTGACGCCCGAGGCGCACCCGTTCTTCGGCACGCTCGGGGCGCAGACGACCGTCTCGCGCTGGTTCGCCGACGACGTGCGCAACCGGGCGGGCGAGGATCGGACGCTGCGGACGGCCTTCACGCACGACCACTTCGGCCCGTCCACTCACCAGCAGGTCGGCCTCTACGCCGGATTAGTCATCGAGCCGCTGGCCTCGACTTGGCGGCACTCGGAGACGGGCCAGGTCTTCGGCGGGCGCTTCGACGGCGGCCCCACCAGTTGGCGCGCAGACATCCTGACGGCTAACCCCGCTGATAGTTATCGCGAATTCCTCGTCGAGTTCGCCGATTTCCAACACGCCTACAAAGCCGGCGGCGGCGTGGACGCCAACGGTCATCCCGTCCCCGACCCGCCCAACGCCATCAACCCGCCGGGCAAGAAGGAGGTCGGCTTACCGTTCCTGCTTGAGCCGCCCGACAGGTGCCCGGTGGAAGAAGGGCACGAGGCGAGCGCGCCCTTCCCGCCGTGTCCCGAAGCCATCTCCGCAGACGATGTCGGGACGATGGTGATTAACTACCGCAACGAGCCGCTCCCGCACCGCGTCGCGGTCGACCCCAACGCCCCGAACCCGCAGCAGGCGGCGGGCCTCGCCGGCGACCTCTCGCACGTCTACCGCTCCGACATCACCCGCGCCTTCGCGCCCATGAACTCCCAGCCCAACTTCTACCCGCCGCTGACCGGCGGCCTCTTCAACAAAGACCCGTTCACGCCCCTGCTGCGCGCTTACGAAGATGACAAAGTGCAGATCCGCGTCCTCGTCGGCGCGCACGAGGAGGGCCACAACTTCGGGGTGCACGGCATCAAGTGGCTGTTCGAACCCGCCGAGCCGAACTCCGGCTACCGCAACAACCAGATGATGGGCATCTCGGAGCACTTCGAGTTCATCATCCCGACGCTGCCGAAGAGTTCCATCGGCTCGTTCGCCGACTACCTCTACCAGCCTGGGGTGGCGGTGGACGACCAGTGGAACGGGCTGTGGGGCATCATGCGGGCCTACAACCGGCAGCAGAACGACTTGCAACCCTTACCCAACAACCCTGACGGGCACGGCCCCATCATCACGAACGTCGGCGACTTCAACGGCGTCTGCCCGAAGACCGCGCCCGTACGGAACTTCAGCGTCGCGGCGGTCACCGCGCAAAACGCCCTGCCCGGCGGGACGCTCGTCTACAACCCCCGCACTAACCTCGGGGGCAAACTCCACGACCCGACGGCCATCCTCTACGTGCGCTCGACCGACCTTAACGCCAGCGGCCAACTACTACCCGGCACGCCCGTCGAGCCGCTCGTGCTGCGCGCCAGCGCCGGCGACTGCATCAACCTGACGCTCTTTAACAAGTTGCCCGCCACCGCGCCCGACCTCGACGGCTTCAACACGCTGCCGATGATCGTCAACCGCTTCAACGCCAACCAGCTCCGGCCGTCGAGCCACGTCGGGCTGCACCCGCAGCTCGTCTTCTTCGACGTGACGCGCGCGGACGGCACCAACGTCGGCTTCAACAAGGTGCAGACGGCCGCGCCCGGCCAGAGTATCACCTACCAGTGGTACGCCGGCGACATGAACGTCCAGCCCAACGGCGTGGGCTCGTCCATCCCGATTGAGTTCGGCGCGAGCAACCTCCAGTCGTCAGACCCCGTCAAGCACTCGAACAAGGGGGCCATCGGCTCGCTCATCATCGAGCCGCAGGGCGCGACCTGGGTCGAGGACGCGGGATCGCGCGCGCAAGCCACGGTGACTTCCACCGGCGGCAGTTTCCGCGAGTTCGTGCTCCTGCACCAGACCGACGTCAACCTCCGCTTCGGCGAGCGATTCGACGCCAGCAACAACCCCCGCGCGGTGCCGAATCTGGCCGAGGCGGAAGACCCCGAGGACAGCGGCCAGAAGGCCTTCAACTACCGCACCGAGCCGCTCTGGAAGCGGATGGGCTTCGAGCCGGACACGCCGCTCGAACAGACGCGCGACTTCATCTTCACCAACGTGCTGACGAACGGCCAGGTCGGCGGCGACCCGGTCACGCCGGTGTTTACGGCGGCCGTCGGGACGCCGACGCGCTTCCGCCTGCTCATGCCGGGCGGGCACGCCCGAAACAGCGTCTTCAACCTGCACGGCCACATCTGGGAGGAGCTGCCCTACATCGCCAACTCGACGCGGCTCGGGCACAACCCGTTCTCCGAGTGGAAAGGCTCGCAATTCGGCATCGGCGCGGGCAGCCACTTCGACGTACTGCTCAAGCACGGGGCGGGAGGTAGATTCCTCATTCGCGGCGACTACCTCTACCGCAACCAGACCTCGTTCCTCTTCGACGGCGGGATGTGGGGCATCTTCCGCGTCCAGTAGCCGACCCCGACTAACTGAACATCCGAACGTCATAGAGCGCGGGCACCGGGTTCAAGCGAACCC
>JALZHT010000725.1 GCA_030860645.1 Acidobacteriota bacterium | reverse complement strand
CGCAAGCTCTCGGTCTCGCTGCGGCCGAGCAGCGCCGCCGCCACGGTCGCCACCTTCGACTTCGCCGTCGTCCACGGCGGCTTTATGACCGACGGCGACAAGAAGACGCTCGAACTGGAGGCCGACGCCGTCGTCGCGTTGGCCGCGGCGCCGCCCGACGCGAGCTTTTGCCGCAACTGCGGGACGGAGAACCCGGGCGACGCGCGCTTCTGCCGCCTGTGCGGCGCGCCGGGCACGGGCGTCGAGCCGGCCGAATTGGAGGTGGTGCGCCTCACGGCCGGCGCGCGCGCCTCGTTGCAGGAGGTCGCCGTCGGCCTGCTCATCGCCGTCGGCATCCTCGCCATCACGCTCCCGATGATCCTCCTCGGCAAGCCGAAGCTGGTCAACATCGGCTGGGCCTTGCTCGCGGTCGGGCAGGCGGTCGCCTGGTGGATGACGCTCTACGGCGTGCTCCGCCTCTACCGGACGCTCAACCCGAAGGGCGAGCGGGCGCGGCAACTGCGCGCGG
Organism: Acidobacteriota bacterium; assembly: GCA_030860645.1. Classification (GTDB taxonomy): domain Bacteria; phylum Acidobacteriota; class Blastocatellia; order Pyrinomonadales; family Pyrinomonadaceae; genus QHXN01. The sequence goes on along the minus strand of JALZHT010000725.1, from coordinate 2,174 downwards.
CGGCCTTCGCCCCGGCGCTCCACGCCGAGCACCCTCCGCACACCTCGGCGCTCCCGCCCGCCCCGGCCCGCGTCTCGGTCACGGAGGGCACGACTGAACTCCTGACCCCGACGCCGCCGCGCCGCGAGAGGCCCGACACGCATCCGTTCGAAAGAAATAGACAGTAGACGGTAGTCGGTAGACAGTAGTTTGTCTTAAAGTGCGTTGACGCTTAAACTCCAACCGCCCGATTGAGGAAAGTTCTTCTACTGGCTACTGGCTACTCAAAAACATGCTCACCGCCGAGATCATCGCCGTCGGCTCCGAACTGCTGACGCCGTTCCGCACCGACACCAACAGCCTGTGGCTGACCGACAGGCTCAACGGCGTCGGCATCGAGGTGAAACTGAAGACCGTCGTCGGCGACGACGACGCGCGGCTCGAAGAGACGATCCGCGACGCCCTCAAGCGCTCGACGTGCGCCGTCCTGACCGGCGGCCTCGGCCCCACCGAGGACGACATCACGCGCAAGATCGCCGCCCGCGCCCTCGGCCGCCGCCTCCTGCTCGACGAGCGCGTGCTCGAAGACATCCGCGCCAAGTTCGCGCACTGGGGCCGCCGGATGCCCGAGATCAACTCGCGGCAGGCGATGGTCATCGAGGGCGCGCAGGTCTTGGACAACCCGCACGGCTCGGCCCCCGGCATGTACCTTGAGCACGACGGCCGCGTCGTCGTCCTCCTGCCCGGCCCCCCGCGCGAGATGAAGCCGATGTTCGAGACTCACGTGCTGCCGAAGCTCTCGGAGAAGGCGGGCGTCGTGCGCGTCGCGCGCCGCGTGCTGCGGGTCGCGGGGCTGGGCGAGTCGGCCGTGGACGAGCGCATCGCGCCGGTCTACACGCAGTACAAGAACCCGCAGACGACCATCCTCTTCAACCGCAGCGAGGTCGAAATCCACCTCACCGCGCAGGGCGCATCGGAGGCCGAGGCCGAACTCCTGCTCGACGGCCTCGCCGGCCAGATCGAGGAGCGGCTAGGCGATGCCGTCTTCGCCTTCCGCGGCGAGACGATGGAGGAGGTCGTCGGGCTGCGCCTGGCCGTCGGCGGCTTCACGCTCGCCACGGCCGAGAGCTGCACGGGCGGCCTCGTCGCGCACCGGCTGACGGAAGTCCCCGGCTCTTCGTCTTACTTTATGGAGGGCGTCGTCACTTACTCGAACGAGGCCAAGACGCGCCTGCTCGGCGTGCCCGAAGAATTAATCGAGGCGCACGGCGCGGTCAGCGCCGAGGTGGCCGAGGCGATGGCCGAGGGCGTCAAGGGGCGCGCCGCGACCGACTTCGGCCTCTCGGTGACGGGCGTCGCCGGCCCCGGCGGCGGGAGCGAGGAGAAGCCGGTCGGCCTCGTCTACGTCGCGCTCTCGGACGACGCGCACACCGAGCACCGCCGCCTGATGCTGCCCGGCGACCGCCACCTCATCCGCTGGCGCGCCTCGCAGGCCGCCCTCGACCTCCTGAGAAGAAGACTGATCTGAGGCGACCGCCCATGTCCTACTCATACCGAAGCCCGGTGACGAATCACCACTCCCGACCCGCCCGCCGGAAGGCGTGGTTAGCCATGTGCGTCGCGAGTTTGGCCGTCGCCGCCGTCGCGTTCGTCATCTTCGGACTCGTCGGCGGGTTCGTCCTGCTCATCGGCCTCAACGGCTTCACGGAAAAACAGGCCACGCCGATCTTCATCACCTACTTCGTCCTCGTGTTCGGCATCACGACGCTCGTCGCCGCCCTCTTTAACTGGCTCATCATCCGGCGCGGCTTCCCGGCCGCCGGCCTCTCCGGCTGGGCGGCCTTCGTGCCCGCCGCGGCGTCGTCCGTGGGCCTGCTCCTCGTCGGCCCCGTGCTCGCCGTCGTCCTCATCCAGGCGTTCTTCCGGAGCGGCCTCTAAAGCGAGTCTCGGCCTGGCGTAGTGCGGCCGCGAAGGCTGTAGGGGCAGGGCTTGTCCCTGCCCGCCGTCCGACTCATTCAGCGTTGAAGGTTGAAGAGTCCTGAGCGGGCAGGGACAAGCCCTGCCCCTACAGCTTTAGCGACTTGCCTTCGGCTTACCTTTGTGCGGGGCGTCGCAGGGGCGGCGCGGCTCGCTGCCGGCGGGGTAGGTCGTTCTGCTTCGGACGGGGCAGTCCGGCGTCGCGAGCAGGCCGGTCG
>JALZHT010000724.1 GCA_030860645.1 Acidobacteriota bacterium | reverse complement strand
CCCGAAGGCTTCGCCCAGTCGCCGAACAGGCGCTCGGCGAGGCGGAAGGCTTCCTCCGCCCGGATGTCGCCGCCGAAGACGAGGACGGCGTTATCGGGCCGGTAGAACTTCGCGTGCAGCGCGGCGATGTCTTCGCGCTTGATGAGCTTGAGCGACTCGGGCGTGCCCGAGAGCGGGTGGCCGTAAGGGGCGTCGCCGAAGACGACGCGCGAGGCGACGTAGGTGGCGACCGAGCCGGGGTCGTTCATCGAGACGCTGAGGCCGTCGAGGTACTGCTGGCGGAGGCGCTCGACCTCCTCGGCCGCGAAGGACGGGTTGCGCACCACGTCGGCGAGGATGGTCAGGGCGCGCTCGATCTTCGGCGACGAGACGTTGACGAAGGCGCGCGAGGCGTCCCAGCCCGCGCCCGAGGTGATGACGCCGCCGAGGGCTTCAATCTCCTCGGCGATCTGCGGCGCGGTGCGCGTCTTCGTGCCCTTCGTCAGGAGCGAGGCCGTCATGTCGGCGAGGCCCGAGAGCTGCGGCGGGTCAACCTCGCCGCCGTTCTTCACGAGCAGTTGCGCCGAGACGAGTGGCATGTCGCGGTCTTCGACGACGATGACGCGCAGGCCGTTCTTTAAAGTCCGCTCGACCGGCTTCGGCACCGCGACCGTGCGCGGCGCGGCCGGCGGCGGCGGCGTCTCCTGCGGCGTGGGCGAGGCGGCCCCGCCCGCGGCTTGCGCCCGCGCCGTCGCCCCGGCGAGCGCGAGGGCGAGGATGAAGGCCGCGCCGTACGTGAGCCGTCGGCCGAGTTCGGTCAGTGAGATTCTCATCGGCTGTTCCCCCCTTCGCCCGTCGTCTGCGGCTGCTGCGGCGCGGCCTCGCCGCGGTAGGTGATGACGACGCGGTTGGTGTCGCTGAAATACTTCTTCATCACGCGCTGCACGTCGGCGGCCGTCACCGACTGGAGTTTCTCGATGTCGGTGTTGACGCGGCGCGCGTCGCCCATGAGCACGGCCGCGCGTCCGAGCGCGTCGCCCTTGCCGTTGTTGGTCTCGCGCTCGCGCAACTGGTTCGTCACCAACTGGCTGACGGCCTTGTCCAGCTCGGCCTTCGTGACCGGCTCGTCCTGCATGCGCTTGAGTTCGGCGAGCAGGGCGCGCTCGGCCTCGGCGGGCTGCTTGCCGCTGGCGAGGATCGAGGCGAAGTAGAAGAGGCCCTGATCCTCACGCAGGTCGGCCGTGGCCCACGCGGCCTGCGCCACCTGCTGCTTGTAGACGAGCGACTGGTAGAGGCGCGAGGACTCGCCGGCCGAGAGGATGGACTCGGCGACCCGGAGCGCGTAGGCGTCGGCGTCGGCGACCGGCGGGGCCAGGTAGGTGACGACGACGCCGGGGAGCGGGACGTTCGGCCCCGTCTCGTCGAAGCGCCTCTCGGCCGTGCGCGCCGGCTCCTTCGTCGTGACGCGCGGGAGCGGGCGGTCGGGCCGCGGCACGCGCCCGAAGTATTTATCAATCCAGGCGTCGAGCTGCTTCTGCTCGAAGTCGCCGACGACGATGAGCGTCGCGTTGTCGGGGCGGTAGAAGGTCTGGTGGAAGGAGCGCACGTCGTCGAGCGTGGCGGCTTCGAGTTCCTCGATGCTGCCGATGCCTGGGCGGCGGTAGGGGTGGGCGGTGAACGAGCGCTTCTCGATGGCGTAGAAGAGGCGGCCGTAGGGCGGCGCGAGCACGCGCGCGCGGAACTCCTCCTTGACCACGTCGCGCTCCGACTTGAAGTTCTGGTCGTTGACGTTCAAAGACCCCATGCGCTCGGCCTCGGCCCAGAGGAGGGTTTCGAGGTAGTTCGAGGGGACGACCTCGTAGTAGTTGGTGTAGTCGTCCCAGGTCGAGGCGTTGTTCCAGCCGCCCACGTCCTCCGTGAGCCGGTCGAGCATCTCGTCGCGCATGTTCTTCGTGCCCTTGAACATCATGTGCTCGAAGAGGTGTGCGAAGCCGCTGCGGCCCTCGGGGTCGTCCTTCGAGCCGACCTTGTACCAGACCTGGATGGAGACGGTCGGGCTGGAGGCGTCGTGGACGGTGTAGACCTTGAGGCCGTTCGGGAGCGTGCGCTCGCGGTACGTGATGGGCGGGACGGCGACCTGCGCGGCGGCGAGCGGGGCCGCGAGGGCGGCGAGCGCGCACGCGAGCAGGAAGTTGGATAATCGTCGAAGCATACGGAATCGCTCCTCTGTCACGTCTAATCGGGGCCGCGCCGCAGAGAGCGGGGCCGCGCCTTTGGATGCCCGCGAAAAGAAAGACTGTTGTACGATTTTCAGGGGACGCCGGCAGTCTACCGAACGCCTGGCAAGGCAGGCAAGCGACCCGGCCGGCCGGCGACTCGTGGTACGCGCCGCCGCCGCCGAATGTTTCCCCGCCGAACTCTTTCTAAAACTCTTCATCCAATCGGACGAGCGTTTATCCGCCCCGGTGGATTTTTTTATATCCGCGCGACGCGGCCCTCAAAATTCCGTGGTGGCAGAAGTTCATTTCAACACAGAGGGCACGGAGGCTCCACAGAGGGCACAGAGAAAACCTTCTTCTCTATGCCCTCCGTGTCTTCCTCTGTGTCCTCTGTGTCGAAACGAACTGGCGGCCTGCTCAACCACAGTTATTTCGGGTAACGCGCCCGCCGCTCATTTCTTCTCCAGCTCCTTCAGCCTCTCAGCG
>JALZHT010000107.1 GCA_030860645.1 Acidobacteriota bacterium | reverse complement strand
GGGTCGTCACCGACCACCTCGGGACGCCGCGGATGGTGATTGACCAGACGGGGAGCCTCGCCGGGGTGAGTCGGCACGACTACCTGCCCTTCGGCGAGGAGTTGAGGGCGGGGGCGGCCGGGCGCACCGCGGGGCGCGGGTACAAGGCCGACGCCGTCAGGCACAAGTTCACCGGCTACGAGCGCGACCCGGAGACGGGGCTGGACTTCGCGCAGGCAAGGTACTACGCGAGTGTGCAGGGTAGGTTCACGAGTGTTGATCCATTGCCAGCGAGCGCAAGGCTGGGGCGGCCACAAAGCTGGAATCGCTACAGCTACTGCCTGAGTAATCCACTCGTGTACGTTGATCCGAGTGGGCTAATTTGGGGCAGAAGGCTCGACGAGAATGGCAACCAAACGGGTGAGCCTATCTGGTACAAGGACGAAGACGCGATGGGGGCGGCAGGGGCTACAGCCTTCACCCCGGAGCATTGGACTTATGAGACGGGTGATGGTAGGTGGGTATTACTAAATCCCAAAGGGCCGGGTTCTCAACCTGAAAGTTATGCGACGCTGGGAGAATATTTGAATGGGGGAAGGCAATTTGACATTGACGGGTGGATGTATGTGCGCGCCCCCGACGCCCCGCCGGACCTAGCGCCTGGAATCGAGATGAAGCCCGACCACATATTCTTTTTCACCGGGGCGGGGCAATCGCTGTTCGGCCTCGCAGGCGCTACGGCAAGCAGCGCCGCGTCAAGAGTGTTCTCCACCGAACCGGGTCAGGCTGTTTTCCACACGGGAGGCGTATTTGCAAGAGAAAGCGCGGAAGCTTTCGCGCTAGCGAATGGTGGGAAGACCTTAACCATGACGCCCGGCGGACGGGCCTTAAGTAGCCTTGACAGTATCATGCCTGAATGGCTCGCGGGTCGAATATCTGATCCGTTTTGGGGCGCAAGTTCCCGAATGTTCGCGAGAGGCGCATCCGGGCCGGTAAACGTATTCCGTGGAGAAGCTACTGGTGCCGGGTCTCAGTGGTTGAGAAACGAAGTCCCTAACCTGCTACGGAATCCTAACGTGCAAACCGGAGTAGTTCACAAGGTACCATGAACATTTTATCGGAGGTGCTTGCTCATGTTTAGAAGAACCTGGAAGGGGGCAATCAGTGACGCCGGATTCGAGGTCAAGATAAGACGGCCCCATGATATTGAGTATCGTGAGGGAGGGAGGCTGTTAATGGCCTACATGGAAATGCTCAGTGGGGAGCATCAAATCTACCTAGATTCAAGATCTATCAGGGCGTGGAATCCGCCATTCCAAAATGAGTTGATTGCCGTCGAAAAGAAGCAAAAGATATTGAGTAACATCTGCGCCGCTCTCGATTTCCTCGGACTCAAGTACGTCATCAGGTAAAGTCGTACCCCTGACCGTGATCGGCCGCTGCCTTGTTAGTAAGTATGAAAGGGCTGATCTTCCTCAACCGAAGTCACGCCCTCCACATCTCGTAGCTTGCTGAAGTCCACACTGGCGACTCCCCCCGCGATAATTCCCGACATCTCGAACATGTCCGCGACGGTCATACCGGCGGATCCTGGTGCTCATGCAGGCCGGGGAGTGGGCGGGGTACGCCGTCGAGGTGGCGGCCGCGGGCAGCTACACGCTGCGGGCGCGGGCGATGTGGGGCGGGACGAACGGCGCGCTCGGCACCTTCCACGTCGAGGTGGATGGGGCCGACGTGACGGGGCCGCTGCGGATACCGGACAGCGGGTGGGCGCCGGCGACGGTGATGAAGTCCGGGGTGCGGCTCGCGGCCGGGCGGCACACGCTGCGGGTGGTGGCGGACACGAACGCCTCGAACGGGGCGGCGGGTGACATTGACTACCTGGACTTCGCGCTGGAGGCGGCCGCCGCGCCGCCGCCCGCGGCGGCCGCGGTGAGGTGGGTCGTCACCGACCACCTCGGGACGCCGCGGATGGTGATTGACCAGACGGGGAGCCTCGCCGGGGTGAGTCGGCACGACTACCTGCCCTTCGGCGAGGAGGTCGGCGCGGGCGTCGCGGGAAGAACGACAGGCCGAGGCTATTCGCAGCCGGACGGGGTGCGGCAGGGCTTCACTGGGTATGAGAAAGACGATGAGACGAGGCTGAACTACGCAAAGGCTCGCTATCAATCGCCGACGATGGGCAGATTCACGAGCCCTGATCCTTACGGACCGTGGGCGATGTCTGAAGGAGAAAAGGTTGCCTTCCTCGCTTCTCCACAGCAATGGAATCGCTATGCCTATGTAATTAACAATCCCTTAAGGCTCACTGACCCCACCGGCCTCGAAGTATATGAACCCGGGGTTTCCGACGAGCATCAGGCACGAATACATAATGCACTGGTGCGAATCTCGAAAAACGGCACCGACGAGCAACGGAGAATCGCCACATATATTCTTAATAACGATGTGCTAATCAGTGTTATCTCTCAAAGCTCAACCATTGAAGGCGGTGCCCACATTGTAGATTCTTCCGCCGCTAACGCTGACATTGCCAACGGGTGGGTCTCAATGGAGCGGGCAGCAAGTCACACCGGGATTAGAATCAATGCATTCCAACTTGCTGATACTCCCGACAGAACTGTATCCCTAGAGGGTAGCCTCGTACATGAAGGAAGACACGTTTTTGGCTTTGCCCGAACAATCTCAAGTCTTTCAGCGAGGGAAGGAGCGGAGAAAGTTTTTGACCCGACAGAGTTCAGGAATGAGTATGAGGCGTTTATGTCTGAAGCTTATTACTACAAGAAACAAGGTGGGGTGTATCATCAAGTCGGGCTGGGTAAACCTGGCCTCTATGCCGACTTATTGAGGAAGGAGGGGGACACGATCACAGTCAACTCTGAACGAATAAGAGGGATAATTAGAAGCCAGTACGGTGTGTCCGAGCAAAATCCGGGGCCAACCACAACGGAAAAGCATAAACTAAGCCAACCGCGCCAATAGAAGATACGGTGGCTAGGCATGACGAAACTAACCGTCATGTTCATCGCTCAGTGAGGTGTGAAATGAAGAGGTCTGTGTCGAGCCTTATACTTCTCGTCTTTTGTTGTTCCTGCGCGCGTGCCGACTCTATACGTCCTGCCTATCCGTATGTCACGGCTTCTGTGGACGGACGGTACTACTTCAAAATGGCTCCTGCTCCCGAGCACGATTATGATTGGGATACTCACGGCTCTGGAACAATGTTCGAGGTAAGCGCGACCGGACAGGATAAACCTCTGTGGAATATCTCTGGGTGGTATGCGTTTGCTACTTACGTATCGTATGACGGTAAGTATTTAGTGCGAATGGGCAACTGGCCGCCGGGTGAGCCTTCGAGCAAGCACCTTGCGATTGCATTCTACGAAAATGGAAAACTCGTCAAAAGTTATAGCACAGTAGAAATCCTGAAGAATCCGGATAATGCCCCCAGAAGCGTAAGTCACTATCAATTCTTGGATAAGACGCTTGGCTTTAATGCTTACGACTACAAATTTAGCATTAGGACGGTGGAAAATATCGAATACACCTTCGATGTAACGAATGGCAAGATCATCTCTGAGAAGCGTATTCCTGAAGTCTCATCCAACTCTTTAGGCTTTCTCAGAATGTTGTCGCTTATACTTTGCGTCATTGCATAACAACCACGCGCGGACCAATAGCCGCTATCGGACTGCGAAAATGCAAAAGGAGCGCATCACCTCTCTCGCGCCCTCTTGACAACACCACATCTTGCGCCCGCCTGAGTGTTTAAAGGCCTTCGCTCCAAGCATTTTGCAATTATGCACCAACCACAACATCTTGTATAGCGCGAGCTATTGTTCCTTACCCTCCAACTGTAACTCTTTGCAGGCGTCCACTAACGGTTCTGACGCTGTCGGCTCAAGCCCTAACAGTTGCCAATTCACGATAGTATTTACTACGAAAGGTACATGCCAAGACCATGAGAACGCGCTACTGTGCGGCGCGCACGGGCGCAACCGTTGCCGCACTAATCATCGTATGCGCCACCGCCGCTCTTGCAATGCAGTTAAGCTCATCTGACGAACCACCGATAGTAGTAACTGCGGTCGCGCCTTCCTATCCACCTATCGCAGTTGCGGTAAACGCAGGAGGCACGGTCATAACTGAAGTGGAAGTGAATGCGGCGGGCGAGGTCATAACAGCACTAGGTACTAGCGGACACCCTTTGCTTCGTCGCGCTGCGGAGAATACTGCGCGGCGTTGGCGGTTTACACCAGCCGCCGTCACCCGCATGGTGCGCCTTACCTTCATCTTCCGCATCATGCCGAGAGAGACGACTGCGGACGAGCTTACGCCGGTGTTTAGGCCGCCCTATCAAGTCGAAGTACGACACCAACCCGCCGAGCCTATCATCCACTCCGATCCGCCTAGCTAACCCCGTGTGCAGGTTTTGAGTTCTTTGAAAAAGTTGAAGTCCAAGCCCCGGACGCCTCTAATGGGAGTGTCTGACGTTCCCGCTCGGAGGCCACCCATGGACTTGGACTCGCTCATTGTATCAGCCTTCTGCCTCGTTGATGATGCCCTCGCGGCGGAACTCGCCGGCCGGCGGCTGCGCCGGCGCGGGCCGCGCCCCGCGCTCGCCGACTCCGAGGTGCTGACGATGGAAGTCGTCGGCGAGTTCCTCGGCCTCGACCAGGAGCGGCAGATGTTCGACTACTTCCGCCGCCACTACGGCCACTTCTTCCCGGCGCTGCGCTCTCTGCACCGCACCACCTTTACGCGGCAGGCGGCCAACCTCTGGCAACTCAAGGCGCGGCTGTGGCAGCGACTCCTGCGCGGCCTTCAGCTCGACCGCCGGCTCTCACTCGTTGACAGCTTCCCCGCCCCAGTCTGCCGCTTCGCACGCGCCCGCCGCTGCCGCCGCCTGCGCGAGTTGTCAGCCTACGGCTTCGACGAGATGGCGAAGCAGACTTTCCTCGGCCTGCGCCTCCACCTGCGGGTCTGCTGGCCGGGCCTCGTCGTCGGCTTCGAGGTCGCGCCGGGTAACGTCCACGAGTTGCGCGCCGCCGAAGACCTGCTCGAAGGCGTGACGGGCGACGCGCTCGGAGACCGTAACTACTGGAGCCCGGTGCTGGTGGAGCAACTCCGGGGCGCAGGCTTGCGGCTGCTGACGCCCTTCCGCAAGGCTTCGCGCGAGCGCCGGCCGTGGCCGCGGCGGCTCGTCAACACGCGCCGCCGGATCGAGACCGTGATCGGGCAGCTCGTCGGGCGCTTCCGCGCGCGGCAGGTGTGGGCGCGCGACCCGTGGCACTTCTTCTCGCGGCTGCTGCGCAAGGTGCTCGGTCATACGCTGTTCATCGGGCTATGCCAGCGACACGAGTTGCTGCCGCTGCGCATGGCCGAACTCTTAACCGACTAAAACCTGCACACGGGGTTAGCTATGTACGTCCGACCCGGCAGCGCGGAAGGAGACGAGCACCGTGACTTCTTTACACTAGCAGCTAAAAGAATCCGTGCTTGAACACTGGCGCAATGCGCTCGCGGCCGGGCGGCACACGCTGCGGGTGGTGGCGGATGCGGACGCCTCGAACGGGGCGGCCGGCGACCTCGACTACCTCGACTTCGCGCTGGAGGCGGCCGACCCGCCCGCGGCGGCCGCCGTGAGGTGGGTCGTCACCGACCACCTCGGGACGCCGCGGATGGTGATTGACCAGACGGGGAGCCTCGCCGGGGTGAGTCGGCACGACTACCTGCCCTTCGGCGAGGAGTTGAGGGCGGGGGCGGCCGGGCGCACTGCGGGGCGCGGGTACGCCGCGGACGGCGTCAGGCACAAGTTCACCGGCTACGAGCGCGACCCGGAGACGGGGCTGGACTTCGCGCAGAATCGCTACTACTTTCCGACGCAAGGCAGGTTTACGTCAGTTGATCCTGAAAATACTGGGGCTAATGAAGGAGACCCGCAAAGCTGGAATGGCTACGCCTACGCAGGCAGCAATCCACTGAAATACATTGATCCGCTTGGGCTGTGGAAACGGGTTGAATGCAGCGGCGGCGCGACTCAATGCTGGGAAGCGGAAGAAGGTGATACTTATGAGACCCTCGCAAAGGAAATCGGAACTTGGTATCCGAACATGCTCGCTGAGTTCTTCAGTAATCAAGAGATCACGCCTGGGCAGGTCTTTGACGCGTCCGGCTATTCTGACTGGTGGCAACGGCAGATGGCTCATCAGATCGCCGAGAGGTATGCTGATGGCCCTCCGGTCATGTCAGGCGGCTTACGTATCCCGAGCGGCGGCGCGCGCTCCGGCGGCGGGTTGTTTAGTAGATTCTGGAACTGGCTGAGGGGAGGGGGCGGCTCACGCGGGTCTACTTTTGCCGGCGGCGTAACCCGTGAGGCCTTAGAGAGGGCGGCGGCAGACCCCGGCCCTACTGTTCAAGTTGTTACCAAACTAACACGAGCACCGCAGGCAGGACGCCCCCTATCAGTAGCAGCGGGCGAAAACGCAGGCGCGCTAGCGAATGCGGCCAGGGGCGGCGGTCAGGTATATACCGCCAATATCCCCAAAGCTCTCATCGAAACACTGAGAACTGCTAGACTTGTAGAACAACGAGTGACGCGGATGGGTGGGACGAGCGCCGTTGAGTATCGTTTCCGGCCAGAAGCCGCAGAGTTCATCATACGCTTTTTCCGCTAGAGGGGGAGTTTTATGAAATGGTGTTGCCCTGTCTTTAAAAGCTGGTATGAAGGAGCAGGTGAAAGAGGCTTCGCGATACTTGTGGGACGTAACTCAGCAGGAAAACCAGAGTTCATCTTACAGCACAGATCCCTTGACAACGAGGTTGAGTCGTTGCCGGAGACTGAGTTTCCAATGTCAATTGTCTCAGAAGTGTATGTTGATTACTGTCCGTGGTGCGGTCGGATGTTAGATAAGTGGTATGGCAAGTACGTTGATGAGCTTTACCGGCCGGACCTGAAAATCCCCGACCCTTAGCAGATCATACTTCATCTTGCGCGATATCCCGCCTTGAGGGAAGTTCGGAGGGTCGTCAACGATTTGTGGGACTCGGCGGTCGAGTACCTACCAGGTGGGCAGATAATGTGGGGTGGCTCGCCTCAGACCACCTCGGGACGCCGCGGATGGTCGTCGATCAGACGGGGTCGCTGGCCGGGGTGAGCCGGCACGACTACCTGCCCTTCGGCGAGGAGTTGAGGGCGGGGGCGGCCGGGCGCACCGCGGGGCGCGGGTACGCCGCGGACGGCGTGAGGCAGCGGTTCACCGGGAAAGAGCGGGACGTTGAGACCGGGCTTGACTACTTTGGTGCGAGATATTTCGCGCCGGGGCAAGGACGTTTTACCAGTCCGGATGTCTTCTGGAAAGACTCACAAGTCTCAGATCCACAAAGCTGGAACAAGTACGCTTATGTACGAAACAACCCGCTGAAATACATTGATCCCACGGGCGAAAAAGCAACCGTTACCATTGAAACAGATGAGAAGAATAAGAGAGGAAAAATCACGGTACGCGCGACCGTTGCTCTATGGACTTCAGGGAGGAGTGGGCTGAGTCAAAAAGACCTGGACAAGGCTGCTCAGGAATACAAGGACAACATGGAGAAGACCTGGAGCGGCTCTTTCGAACATAATGGCATCAAGTTTGAGGTCAGCGTAACGGTTGACGTGCAGGCTTTTCAAAGCAAGGCCGAGGCGTATGCTTCGTTCGACGGTAACGTACAAAATGTCTTGGAGGTTAAGCCAGCGGGCGGCCATTCATCTATACGGAACGCGTCTATTTTCGGCGGGCCTGATAGAGGGGAGATTGCTATTGATGCCGGAATCCGAAAAAATGAGGCGGGGCATGAATTTGCACACATGTTGGGGGTGGACGACAGGTACAGAGGCTCATACATGTCCAACACCTACGGAGCCCAGAGAGCGGAGAGTGCCACTGCCTATGATTATGGATGGGCTTTCGGAGACGCGATTGATGCCCACAGGTGGGAGAGTCGCCCGCGTGTAGCTACCGGCCGGCAGTGGGAGACGCTTAATGCCGGAGGGGGCCGTCGCGGCGACGTGCAAAATCATACCTCGACGCGTGAGTTGGGAGCGCCTACTTCAAGTTTGTGGTGGCGGTAAGATGCGGAGGTAAAAGATGAAGAAGTGTTGGGCCATATGCTTAATCGCGCTTACTGCGGAAGTGTTGGCTATAACGTGGCGCTGGGAACAGTCACCGACTGACAGTTTGAGAGCATGGTATGAAGGTTCATTCCGAGCTTACTTTGTAGAAAGCTTCGTCCCGTGGCTCATAATTTTTACAGTCTTGACGCTCCTTTGGCTTTTAATTAACAAAAAAAATCACCCGGTTAATAAATAGATTCCATAAATTTCACTGAGGAAGAATGGGCCTTTGGCAAGAAGGTTCATCATCGCTCTACGTTCCAGACTCGTAACCGAAGCTACGGCAACGGCCGCCTGGTGCTCATGCAGGCCGGGGAGTGGGCGGGGTACGCCGTCGAGGTGGCGGCCGCGGGCAGCTACACGCTGCGGGCGCGGGCGATGTGGGGCGGCACCGACGGCCGC